>NZ_JBEZUZ010000079.1:0-38599 GCF_040636735.1 Streptomyces sp. NPDC035033
CCGTGACCTCCCCCTCCCAGCTGCCCCGGCTGCTGGAGTCCGCGGTGCGGGCCGCCGTGACCGGGCGGGCCGGGGGAGCGCGCCCCGGCCGCGGGCGGCGATCCGGTGGCGGACGCGACGCGGGTGCTCCTCGACGTCGTCAGGGCGCACCTGCCGGAGGGCGGTTTCGACGAGGACAGCGACTTCTACGCGAGCGGCGGGGACTCCCTGATCGCGGTCCGGGTGGTGGCCGAGGCCCGTCGGCGCGGGCTGCCGGTCTCGCTGCGCGACCTGCTCGTCCACCAGACGGTCCGTGCCATCGTCGCGTCCGGTGTCGTCCTCGACGCGCCGGCCGGGGCGGAGCCCGGGGACGCCGGGGACGGGGGGCCCTTCGCGCTGCTCGCCCCCGAGGACCGGGACGCGGTCCCGGAGGGCGTCGAGGAGGCGCTGCCCATGTCGGCGCTCCAGACCGGCATGATCTATCTGGGCGAGCTCAGCCAGGACCCGGCGCTGTACCGCCTGCTGGACGGCTGGGAGGTGCGCGGCCCGTTCGACGAGGGCGCCTTCCGCACGGCCCTGGGCGCGCTGGCCCGGCGCCATCCCGCGCTGCGGACCTCCTTCGACTTCGAGAAGCTGTCCGTGCCGGCGCAGCTGGTGTGGGCCGGCGCCGAACCGCCGCTGAGCGTCGTGCGGGCGGACGACGAGGCGGCGGCCCGGGGGCTGCTGGACTCCTGGGGGGCGGCGGCGGGCACCTTCCTCGACTGGCGCTCCCCCACCCTGCTGCGCTGCCGCGTGGTCGTGCTGCCCGGGTCGTTCCACGTCGTCCTCGCGGCCCATCACGCGCTGGTGGACGGGTGGAGCCTGAGCCTGTTGGCGGTGGAGCTGACGGCTTTGTACCGGGCGGCGGCCGACGGCCGGGACGCCGCGCTGCCCGAGCCGGCCGCAGGGGTGCAGCGGGCGTTCCTGCGGGCGGAGCGGGAGGCGGCGGAGTCGGCCGAGGCGGCGGCGCACTGGCTCGGGGAGGCGGGGGCCCCGCCGCTGCTCTTCCCGCCCGGCGCGCCCGTGGGGACGCCGGACGCCCGGGAGCAGCGCGCGTTCCCGCTCGGCGCCGACGTGGTCGCCGGACTGCACCGTACGGCGAGGGCCCGGGGCGCGTCGGTGAAGGCGACGGCGCTCGCGGCGCACGCCCGCGCCCTGGGCCGCTGGCGGGGCCGCGCGCACGACGTGGTCACCGGGCTGGTCTTCAACACCCGCCCCGCGGTGCCGGGCGCGGACCGGGCGGCCGGTCTCTTCCTGAACACCCTGCCCGTGCGGTTCGACGACGTGACGGGCGACGCGGACGCGCTGGTGGCGGCGGCCTCCGAGGCCGAGCGCCGGGGCGCCCCGTACGCGGCGTACCCGCAGGCGGGGCTGGTGGAGCGGCTGGGCCGGCAGGCCTTCGACGTGGTCTTCAACTTCATGCACTTCCACGCCTACCAGGACACGAACGGGGCCGACGGGCCGGAGGTGCGCGGCCGGTGGCGGCGGGGCAAGCCGAGCTTCCCGTTCCACGTCAACCTGGAGCTCGCCGGGGACGCCGGCGAGGTCCGCGTCGGTTTCGACCCGGACCTCGTGCCCCCCGCCGAGGCCGACGCGTACGCGGCCCTGCTGCGCGGCGCGCTGACCGAACTGGCCGGGCGGGCCGTTCCCGCCGCCTCACACGAAGGGCAGGTCTCCGTATGACCACCACCCGGTCCCGGCCGCTGCTCGCGGTCGTCTACGACGCGGGCTCGGTCCCGGCCGGCGAGATCGGCAGCGGCCTCGACGAGCTGGGCGAGATCGTCTTCCTGGTGCCGCCCGGCTCCGCGCACGTCGAGCTGATGCGGCCGGTGATGGAGCTGCTGGGCGAGGTGCGGACGCTGAGCGGGGTGCCGGAGCGGGACGCCGCGCTGGTGCGCGCCCTGCGGCCGGACGCCCTGTTCACCTTCAGCGAGGGCATGATCCGGACCGCGGCGGACCTCGGCGCCGCGTGCGGGCTGCCCGGTCACTCGCCGCACACGGCGCGGCTCTTCACCGACAAGGCGCTCCAGCGCCGGGCCCTGCGGGAGGCGGGGGTCGAGCGCACCCGGACCCGGCTGGTGGAGACGCCCGAGGCGTGGCCCTCGGCGCTCGCCGCGGTGGGGCTGCCCGCGATCGTCAAGCCGGTCACGGGCTGGTGCAGCCGCGACACGTACAGCATGCGCACGCCCGAGGAGGCCGAGGCCGCCTGGGCGGCGGTCACCGGGGCGACGGCGGAGGCGGGCTGGTCGCCGTTCGTGGTGGAGGAGTTCTTCGAGGGCCGCCCCAGCGGCCCGTTCGGCGACTACGTGTCGGTGGAGAGCGCCCGCACCCGGGACGGCATCGTCCACTTCGCGCTCACCGGGAAGACGCCGGTGATGCCGCCGTTCCGCGGCACCGGCCGGATCTGGCCCAGTCCGCTGCCCGCCGCGGAGGAGGCGGAGATCCTCGACCTCGTCACGCGCGCCCTGGAGGCCGTGGGCACCGGGCCCGGGCTGACGCACACCGAGGTGAAGCTCACGCCCGGCGGGCCCCGGGTCATCGAGATCAACGGCCGCATCTCCGGCTACGTCAACATGATGGCGCGGGAGTCGGTCGGCGTGGACCTGGTGCGGGCGGCCGGGCTCATCGCGCTCGGCCGCGATCCGGGGCTGGGCCCGTTCGACTTCGGCGGCCGGGTGCACTTCCAGTACAACAACCTCGCCCCGCTCTACCCCTGCCGGCTGGAGGGGGTGCACGGCGCGGAGCGGGTCCGGGCGCTGCCGGGGGTCACCGCGTACCGGAACTTCGTGCGCCCCGGCGACGAACTGTCCGGCACCTCGCAGACCATGACGCTGGACACCGTGTCCGGCGTCTGCGACAGCCATGAATCGGTCATCCGCACCATCGAGGCGGCGCGCGCCGCGCTCGACTTCGAGTTCCGCTCCGAGCGGGGCGTCCACCGCGTCAACGGCCTCGACCTGCACCGCGACCGGGAGGAAGACGTTTCGCCACACGGCTCGCTCCGCGCATAAAGTTCTGTGCAGAACAACTTCACGAGACTAGAATCCCTACGCTCTTTCTCGGACGTCGTCGACCCGACGTAGGCGGAAGCTGTGGGGGCTCGTGTTAGAGAACACGTCAGATCCAGGACTGGACTTCCGCATTCTGGGCTCCCTGGAGTGCCGGCTGGACGGGGTCCCGGTGAGCCTGCGCGGCAGGCTCCAGGAGCGCCTCCTCGCGCACCTGCTGCTGAGTCGCAACCAGGTGGTGCCGCTGGCCCGTCTGGTGGAGGGCGTGTGGGACGACGCGTCCCCGGAGACCGCCCCCCACCAGATCCGCAAGATGGTCTCGGACCTGCGCCAGCGGCTGCCGCCCCTGAAGGGGCTGCTCACCGCGGTCGGCCCCGGCTACCGGCTCGCCCTGGACGACGCCTCCGTCGACCAGGGCCGGTTCGAGGCCGGTACCGCGCTCGCCCGGGTGGCGCTGCGGGACGGACAGCAGCGGCGCGCGCTCGGGCACCTGGCGAGCGCCCTCGCCCTGTGGCGGGGCCCGCTGCTCGGCGAGCCCGGCAGCCGGCTCCTCCAGGCCGCCTCCGACGCCCTGGAGGAGCAGCGCGTCACCGCCCTGGAGCAGTTCTTCGACGTCCACATCGCGCTCGGCGAGTCGGACGGCGTGCTGGAGGCGCTGCGGGAGGCGGTCAACGACCATCCGACGCGGGAGACGCTGTGCGGCCAGCTGATGGTGGCCCTCTACCGCGGCGACCGGCAGGCCGAGGCCCTCGACGAGTACCACCGGCTCCGCCGCGTCCTCGACGAGTCGCACGCGATCGAACCCGGCCCCGTCATCTCCGCGCTCTACCAGCGCATCCTGCGGGGCGACCCCGAACTGGCCGGGCCCGCCGCCGCGCCGGACATCACGACGGCCGAACCGGCCGAGCCCCCCGAGATCAACACCCTCCCCTACGACCTGCCGGACTTCACCGGCCGCAACCAGGTCCTCGACATCCTCGACGCCGTCGGCTCGGGGACCTTCGCCGGGGCCCCCTGCGGGGCGGCCGGCAACGGCGGGCCCCGGATCGTCGCCATCGACGGCATGGGCGGCTCGGGCAAGTCCGCGCTCGCCATCCACGCGGCGCACCGGGTCGCCGCGCTCTATCCCGACGGCCGGCTCTACCTCGACCTCCAGGGCTTCACCCCTGGCGCCCACCCCATGTCCGAGCACGAGGCGCTGGCGCTGCTGCTCGGTTCGATGGGCGTGCCGGACGAGAGCCTCTCCACCAACTCCGGTCTGCTCACCGCCCGCTGGCGCTCGCTGACCAGCCGGCGCCGGGTCCTGCTGGTCCTCGACAACGCGGTGAGCGCGGCGCAGGTCCGCCCGCTGCTCCCCCACTCCTCCGAGAGCCTGGTGATCGTCACGAGCCGGCGCCGCCTCTCGGACCTGGACGGCGCGATCGCCCTGTCGCCCGGCATGCTGGCGCCGGCCGAGAGCGTCGCGCTCCTGGAGGGCGTGCTCGGCCGGGCCAGGGTGCGGGCCGAGGAGGACCAGGCGTGGCGGATCGCGAAGCTCTGCGGCCATCTGCCGCTCGCCCTGCGGATCTGCGCGGCGCGGCTGCTGCACCGGACGCACTGGAGGCTGCGCGAGCTGGCCGACCGGCTGGCCGAACAGTCGCGGATCATCGACGAGTTGAGCAGCGGCGAGCGGAGCCTGTGGGCCTGCCTGAGCACCTCCTACGAGGCCCTCGGCGCCGGCCGCCGCCGGGTGCTGAGGCAGCTGGCGAGCCTGCCGGTCCGGGACTTCGACAGCCACATGGCCGCCGCCGTCCTCGGCACCGGTCCGATGGAGACCGAGCACGCCCTGGAGGCGCTGCTCGACGACCACCTGCTCGAACAGCGGGCGAGGGGGCGGTACTCCTTCCACGACCTCGTCCGGGCCTTCGCGATCGCCCGGCCACCGGAGGGGGCGGAGGCGGCGGGCACCGGGGCGGGGGACGCGGTGGGCGCGGTGGGCCCCGCGGCCGGAGGGGACGGGCGGGGCGTACGGGACGGCGGGGGCGGGCCGGAGGGCGCGGACGTGCCGCTGGCCCGGCTCATGGAGTACCTCGCCCGCGTCAGCGACATCGCCTGCGCCCAGCTCTTCCCCGGCCGCGCCGAACCCGCCGAGGGCGGCACGGCGGCCCCCGCGCGCCTGCCGACCATCGTCGACGTCGAATCGGCCCTGACCTGGTTCGACGCCGAACAGCGCGGCATGCTCGCCGTGCTGCGGGCCGGCGCCGCCACCCCCTGGCACGAGCTGACCAGCACGATCGCCCGCAATCTCGTCTTCTACCTGCACATGCGCGGCACGGCGGAGCTGCTCCGGGAGAGCGCCGCCATCGGACTCGCCGCGGCGCGCGCCCTGGGCGACGGACACCTCATCCGGATCAGTCTGACCAACGTGGGCGTGGCGCTGTGGCGCCTCGGCCGGTTCGACGAGGCGGTGCGCCACCTGGAGGGGGCGCTGTCCCTGGCCGTGGCGGCCGCCGACGTGCCGGGGCAGGTGAGCATCCTCAACCGGCTGGGCGTCTGCCATGAGCGCACCGGCCGGTACGCCCAGTGCGAGGCGGTGCTGCTGCGGGCGCTGGCCCTGCTCCGCGACCATCCGGCCCCGCAGGAGGAGGCCACCGCGCGGAACTCGCTGAGCACGCTCTACTCGATCCGGGGCGAGTACGCCGACGCCCGGGAGCACGCCGAGTCCGCGCTGCGGCTCGACACCGCCGTCGACGCCAGCACGCGGATCAACCTCCTCAACGCCCTCGCCACCGCCTTGCTGTGCCAGGAGGCGCCGGAGGCCGCCCGGGAGCGGCTCGCCGAGGCCCTGGGCCTGGACCGGCGGATGGGCGGTACGCAGGCCGGGGTGCACTCGCTGGTGCTGCTCGCCGAGACGCACATCGCGCAGGGCGACCCGGGGCGGGCGTGGGAGAGCGTCGACGAGGCGCTGTCCCGGCTGGACGGCGGCCCGTCGGTCCACTCCTGCGTCACGCTGCGCACCGCGGGCCGGGTCCACCTCGCGCTCGGGCACGCGGCCCGCGCCCAGGAGTGCTTCACGGCCGCCCTGGAGTACGCGGAGGCCACCGGCTACCGGCTGGAGAGCGCCCGCGCGCGGTCCGGGCTCGCGGCCGTCGCCGAGCACGAGGGCCGGATCCGGACGTCCGCCGAGCACCAGGAGGGCGCCCGCGCGATCTACGAGGAGCTCGGGCTGCCGGCCACCCGGCTCTCGCGCTGCCCGCCCCGGGTGTACGAACTGCCGGCGTAGCCGGAGCCGTACGCCCTCGTGCTCAGCCCGCGACGTCGGCCAGACCGGGGGCGCCGGCGAGGCCGCGCGGACCGCCGGCGGGGCCCGGGGGGTCGTCGGCGGTGAAGGCGTCGCCGTATCCCGCCGTGCTCAGGAGCCCCGAGCGGAGTACGTTCACCCCGGCCTGGAAGCGGCTCGACGCCCGCATCTCCAGCATGATCTCGGCGATGTGCCGCCGGCAGGTCCGTACGGAGATGCTCAGCCGGCGTGCGATGTGTTCGTCCTTGGCGCCGGCGGCGAGCAGGTGGATGATGGCGCGTTTCAGTTCGTCCCCGGCGTTTCCGTAGCGGTCGGCGGTCGCCGTCCGGGCCTCGTAGGAGACGGCCGTCGACCAGCTCTGCTCGACCGCGCGGTGCAGGAAGTCGACCGTGGACGGCTCCCTGACCACCACCGCGCCGCCCTGCGCCGCCCGGCTGGGCAGGAACGCGGTCTCCCGGTCGAAGATCACGATGCGGTCGGGGAGTTCGTCGCCGGTGCGCACCTCGCACCCCTCGTCGGACAGCTCGTCGAGCAGTTCGCGCAGCTCGTGGCTGGCCCGGACGGGGTGCTGGAACAGGGTGCGCACCCGGACCCCCCGCTCGGGCCCGGGGCTCCGGGGCAGCCAGGCCTCGGTCTCGGCGCGGGCCGTGGTGCCCGGGTGGGCGCTGAGGATCTCCGAGGTGCAGCGGCGGGCGTACGCGTCGAGGAGCGAACGGACCCGGCCCTGCCCCTCGATGACGTCGACGGCCTCGCGCCGGTTCCGCTCGCGCCGGCTCTCGAAGTACATCGCGCGCAGCGAGTGGACCTGGGCCGTGAGGTCGCCCGCGTAGTGCTCCAGCTCCTTGATCTCCAGCTCGATGGGGGTGATCAGCTCGGCCACCGCGGAGTCCGGGCTGGCGGGGACGAGCGCGCCCGCGGTCGGCACGAGGAGTCCCAGCGCCCGCAGCGCGTCGAGCGCGCGCTCGACCTCTTCCGCGGCGCCGTCCAGCTCCGCCGCCAGCGTCGGCCGGTCGGCCGCGGAGACGCCGCCGTGGTCCAGTGACCATCGGTAGACCAAGGCGGCGAGCGGTGGAAGCGGCTCCGCTGTCCTGGGGCGTCGCATACCGGCGTCTCCCTTCCCTCGATGGGTGAGTCCTTGCGTGACGGCCCTCAGCGCCGCCCGCCCCCGTCGACACCGACGGGACCGGCCTGATCGGCCGGGGTGCCGAGCGCGCCCGCCGTCTCGGCCGCCACGGCGTCCGCGTGGGCCGGGTCCAGCAGGTAGAAGTGGCCGCCGGGGAAGATCCGGCGCCGGGTGCCGGCGGGCGCGCGGGACGCCCACCCGTCGAGTTCCTCCGGCGTCACGATCCGGTCCGTCAGCCCTCCGAGCACGGTGGGCGCGACCGGCAGCCGCTTCGCCGCGATCCTCGCGGCGAAGCGCTGCTCCAGGGTGAGGTCGCAGCGCATCACCCGCAGCACGTGCTCCCGGACGGCCTCCTCGGCGAGGGCCTCCTCCGGGGTGCCGCCGCCCCGGCGCACCACGTCGAGCAGTTCCTCGTCCGTCCACTCCGCGGTGCGCTCGGCGGCGGCCGGATGGCCCGGGTACGCGCTGAGCACCAGCCCCCGGCACAGGCCCGGGGCCTCCACCGCGAGCGCGGCGGCGAAGACGGCGCCCATGCTGTGCCCGAACAGGACGGTGGGCGCGGGCGGCGCGGCCTCCAGCTCCGCGAGCACCGCGCGGAGCACCCCCTCGGGGTCGTCGGCGACGCCCGCGCAGCTCTCGGCGAACCGCCGCTCCCGGCCCGGCAGGGTGACCCCCACGACCTCGTGGTCGCCGGGCAGCCGCCGCAGCGTGGGCAGCAGGGTGTTGGGGCCGGACCCGGAGTGGGGCAGGACGACCACCCGCGCCCGGGGCGCGCCCGCGGCGGGGCGGACGACGGTGGTCCAGCGCGGCTCAGACACGGAACTCGGCCCAGATGTCGTCGCGGAGCCAGTACACGCTGTCCTTCCGGTCGAGCAGGTTCAGCTCGATCACGTAGCGGCGCAGGGCGACGTGGTCGGTCCTGGCGCGCCCGGCCCAGCCCCGCAGCACCTCGTTGACCTCCGGCTCGGGGTAGCGGCGGCCGGCCTCGAAGGAGTTCAGGGCGAGGTGCCGCAGCACCTCGCGGCGGCGGTGGAGCGGTCCGGGGAGACTGAGGAGCCGGCCGTCGCGCACGTAGTGGTGCAGCAGGGTGTCGCGCCGGGGGTCGCCGGTGCCGAACTCCTCGGCGGGGTTCCCGGGGCGCTCCTCGCGGGCGGACGCCTCGCGGGCCGACGCCTCGAAGACCCCCTCCGGTACGCGCAGCCGGCCGTCGGCCTCCTCCAGGAGCCCCCCGGCCCGGAGCCTGCGCAGGGCGGTGGCCGCCTCGCGCGCGCTGGTGCCGGCGGCGCGGGCCGCCTCAGGCGGCGTCGCCGCGCCCAGGACGACCGCGGAGAAGATCCGCAGCCGCGCCGAGTCCGCGAGCAGTCCGATCGCTGTTTCCGGCTTCATGACTCTTCTCCTCGTTCCCTTCCGAAGTGGGGTGGCCCTCGGTGGGCCGGCCCCGGCGGTCGTCGCGCGCCAGGCGGTCGAGCAGCGGGGCCCGCATCACGTGGACGACACCGAAGACCACGTGGTGGGCGGACGGCATCCGGCGGACGAGCCCGCACTGGAGGTAGGCGTGCACCGCGGTCGCGGCCCGGACGCGTCCGATGCCGAGCTCGTCGGCGAACTGCCCCACCGACCACGGAGTCTCCCAGCGTGCGGCCTCGGCCAGCAGACCGGTATCGGCCGGATCCAGCGCCGCCAGCGCGTCGTCGAGGGCCCGCGTCACCCAGTCGGCGTCGCCGCCGCCGTTGACGGCCCGGGCCGGCACCTGCGGCTCGGTGCGCGCCAGGTGGACGAGTTCGGCGGCGGACGACACCACCAGCCAGGAGGCGGCCGACTCCAGGGCCCGGGGCAGTCCGTCCAGCTGCGCGCAGATCTCCAGGAGGTCGGCGGCGTTGCCCCGGTCGAGGCGGAATCCGGCCTGGAGGTCCGCGAGCCGGTCGAGGAGGACGGCGACGGCCGGGGCGGCCTCGACCCGCTGGAGGTCCTCCACGGCGTTGAGCGCGGGGACGGGGAGGGGGTGGAGCGGCAGCCGGAATCCGGGCCACCGGCCGTCGCGTACGGTACGGGAGGTCTGGAGGATCCGCAGGCCGCGGCAGCCGTCGAGGAGCGCCCGGAGGGTCCCCGCCGCGATCGGCCGGCCACCGCCGCGCCCGTACGCGCCGCCCGCGCCGTCCCCGTCGTACGGGCCGCCGCCTCCGTACGGGCCGTGGGCACCGCGCGGGCCGGGTCCGCCGTGCGTCCCGGCCCCGTCGGACGCTCCGTACGTGCCGTGCCCGTCGTGTCCGTCGTGTCCGTCGTTCCCGTCGAGGACCAGGAGGACCGGGCGGTCGCCGATGAGCCGGACGGCGTCGGCGGCGGAGCCGCCGTGCGCGGCGAGCAGCCCGTCCAGTCCGGCCAGCGGCGGTGCGCCGGTCCGCTCCCGCCGCCCCCGTGCGTCCCCTCCGCCCACGCCGTCCCGGCGCGCCGGGTCCGGCAGGCTCCACCAGAGGGTCGCCAGGCCGTCCTCGGCCTGGAGGGCGCGGGCCACGGCGAGGGCCAGCCGGGACTTGCCGACGCCGCCGAGGCCGGTGATCACGGCGAGCCGCTCGCCCTCCGCGCGGAAGAGCCGGAGCAGCCGGGCCTCCTCCGCCTCCCTGCCCCGCAGGGGGCGGGCGCCGGCGTGGGGCAGCGGGGGCAGGTCGTCGAAGGCGACGTCGTGCACGCCGAGGCCGGCGGCGAGCTGGAGCGCGGCCCGCTGCTCGCCGCCGAGCCGCAGGGCGTCCGAGAGGAGGCGTACGGTCTCGCGGCGCGGGTTCTTCGCCTGCCCGAGCTCCAGGTTGCGGATGGCCCGGACGCTGACGGTGGAGAAGCCGGACAGCTCGCTCTGGGTGTAGCTGCTGCGCTTGCGGAACTCCTGGAGGAGTGCTCCGAAGCGGGTGGCGCTGGAAGTTTCCGTCGTCTCGTTCCCCATGCCGTCTCCTGTGAAGTCCGGTCGTCTCGCGCGGCGGGGTCATCCGTCGGCGAGCCGGGCGATGACCGCGCCGGTGAGTTCTCCGCGCAGGGTCGCCAGAAATGCCCCCACGACGTGATCGAGACCGTCGACGATCGTCTCGTTCACGGTGATCCGTCCCGCCGCGAGGTGCCGGAGGACCTGTGCCTCCAGGGCCCGGCGGGGCGAACCGTGGTTCTCCGAGAAGTAGGTGTGGACGACCACCCGGGCGCCGCCGGCGACGATCTCCCGGGTGACCGGCCGGGGGCCCATCACCGCGCCGACGGGCCTGACCCGCTGGGTGGTGTGGGCGATCCTGCCGCCGTGCGGGCGCAGGGAGTCGGCCACGACGGCGACGTGGGCGTCGTCCAGGTCCACCCAGGCCGCGTCGACCCGTCCGGCCGACGGTCCGGCCAGCCGGCCGAGGGCGGCCGACTCCAGGATGTCGTAGGCCTCGTCGAAGCCGAGGACCTGGGTCGCCACCCGTGCCGCCTCCGCCCCGCGGACGCCGGCCAGCAGCCGTCCGGCGCCGCGGAGCCGGGCGAACTGGCCGACCAGGCTGCCCGTGACGTCCGTGCCGCAGGCCACGTAGAGGACTTCGCCGGGCCGCAGCCGCAGGACGTCGCAGACGCCCCGCCAGGCCGTCGCCCCGGCGGCGCCGAGCGCCGACAGGTGGACGGTGACCGGGAGCCCGGCCGTCGCCTCGACGACCCGGAGTCCGGGCTGGCCCGCCCACACGAGGGTGTGCGTGGTCCAGCCCGTGACGTGCCGGACGAGCGTCCCGACGGGCAGCGCGGCGGTGCGGGAGGCGATCACGCGGCCGATCGCGGCGCCGCCCGGCATCGGCATGTGGAGCTGCCAGCCCCGGGTGAGCAGCCGGACCACGTCCTGCTCGATCAGCAGGTACACGTTCTCCAGCAGGGCCGTGCCGGGCGCGAGCGGTCGGAGCGCCGATTCCCGGATGCGGAACTGTTCGGCGCGGACGGGACCGCAGGTGCGCTCGACGAGTTCGATGCTCCGGTTCAGGGGCGGCACGGGCGGGTGCTCACACGGGCGACGGGTCGGAGGTCTCCCCACCGCCCACGACGTCACCCGTGAGGTCTCCGGCGACGCCGGCGGCGGCGGTGGTGGTGGTGGTGGTGGCGGACCGGGCGTCGGCGGTGGTCCACGCGGTGCCTCCCGCGAGGGCCAGGGCGGCGGCGACCGCGGCGGCGATCCTTCCGATGGCGATGCTCTTCATGGAACTCCTCAGCCGTGGGGGCGTTCTCTTTCCGACGCGGTCGAGCATTCCGCAGACCGTTCCCTTCCGGTTCCCCTCGCGTTCCCCCCGCTCCGAGGCGGCGCGGGAACGCCGGCGGAGCGGGCCCGCGTACGGGTCGGAGGCGCGGGGACGCGGGCGCGACCGGGGCCGGGAGAACGCGGACGGGGGCGGGAAGCACCGGCCCTTCGGCACCGGCGCTTCCCGCCCCCGTCTCCGTCTCCGCCTCCCCGGCCCGTGTTCCGTATCCGTATCCGTATCCGTACGGGGCCGGGCGCGGCCGTCACTCCTCCGGCAGGTCCCGCATCCGCCGCAGCGGGGAGAAGACCACGAACAGCGCCGCGCTCCACATCCCCAGCACGCTGACGAGCAGCGCCGTCCGCAGCCCGAACCAGGCGGCCAGGGCGCCGCCGAAGAGCGCGCCGAGCGGGATGACGCCGTAACAGATCCACAGGAAGGAGGCGTTCACCCGGCCCAGCAGGTGTTCGGGGGTGATCCGCTGCCGGTAGGAGGTGGCGGCGACGTTGTAGAGCACCGCGTTGACGGAGAACGCGGCGAGGCCGCAGCCGTACAGGACGAAGCCCCAGCCCGCGGGCGCCAGCGGCATCAGCAGGTACAGCGGCCCCGGCACGGCCATGGCGAGGCGGATCGCGCGGGCGGTGCCGAGGTGCTGGATGGTGCGGTTGGCGACGAGGCCCACCACCATGCCGACGACGGCGCTGATGCTGGAGGCGAGTCCCACCATCCAGGAGTCGGCGTCCAGTTCCCGCACCATGAAGGTGACGCCCAGCGAACTGACCGCCATCACGAAGAAGTTGGAGGTGGCCGAGCAGGCCAGGATGGCGAGGAGTTCCCGCCGGCCGCGGATGAAGGCGAGGCCCTCGGTCACCTCCTTCCGCAGCGGCTCCCGCTCCTTGGGCGCCCCGGCCCCGTCCTCGGCCCCGTCGGCGGCGGGGGTCCGGTCGAACCAGAGGGTCACGGCGCTCACCAGGTAGGCGAGGCCGTTGCCGAGGAAGGCACGGGTGGCGCCGACGAGGTCCACGAGGAGACCGCCGAGCGCCGGTCCGGTGAACTCGGCGAACTCGCGGCTGGTCTCCAGCTTGGCGGTGCCGTCGGCGAGGTGGTGCGCCTTGACCACGACCGGCATCCGGGCCCGGTAGGCCACGCTGAACAGCACGGACAGCATGCCGGAGGCGCTGACGACGACGTAGAGGTACCACAGCGGCAGCCGGCCGACGGCGGCGACGACCGGCACCGAGGTCATCAGCGCCATCCGGCCCAGGTCGCAGCCGACCATCAGCCTCCGCTGGTCGAGCCGGTCCGCGAGGATCCCGGCCGGCAGCGAGAAGAAGAGGAACGGCAGCCATGCGAAGGAGGTCAGCAGGGCGATCTGGAACGCGCTGGCGTGCAGGGTGGTGGCCGCGACCAGCGGGACGACGACGGTGGTGATGCGGGCGCCGAGTTCACCGACCGTCTGGCCCGCCCACAACAGCAGGAAGTGCTTGTTGCGCAGGAGCGAACGGGGCTCTCGCACCTCGGCTTCGGGCGGCGCGGAGGCTTGGCCTTCCACAGGTGTTCCTTTCTGGTGACCGCCGGGCGGTCACGCGGGCGTCAGCCGCACCCGGAGGTGTTTGTAGCCGTTGATGACCGAGGTGGCGAGCAGGGCGGGTTGTTCGAGTACGGTCGCCGACGCGACGCGATTGCACAACTCGTCCAGGTAGAGGCTCAGTTCGAGGGTGGCGAGGGAGGCGCCGAGGCAGTAGTGGGGGCCGGAGCCGAGCGCGAGGTGGGCGTTGGGCCTCCGGGTGATGTCGAAGACGTCGGGGTCGGGGAAGGCGCGCTCGTCGCGGTTGGCCGAGAAGTGCCAGATCGCCACGTCCTGGCCGGCCTCGATCCGCCTGCCGTGCAGCTCCACGTCGCGTTCGGCGCGGCGCAGCACGTGCTTGCTGGGCGAGACGTACCGCAGGACCTCCGCGACAGCGGAAGGCAGCAACCCCCGGTCGGCGCGCAGGAGTTTCCACTGCCGGGGGGATTCGACGAGGGCGAGCAGCGCGCCGACGGCGCCGTGCCGGGTGGTCTCGTTCCCGCCGAGCAGCAGCAGGTCGAAGAAGAGCATCGCGTCCTCCTCGTCGAGCCGGCCGTCCCGCTGGGCCTCGACCAGGCGGGTGACCAGGTCGTCGCGGGGCGCGGCCCGGCGCTGGTCCATGAGGTCCTGGCAGTAGAGCAGCAGCCGGCTGTGGGCGACCGCCGCGCTGACCCGGGCGTCGGGGGAGGTCTGGAGCTCCCGGTCGGCCGAGCCGAAGGCGGCGCTGGTCAGGCCGAGCAGCAGCTCCCAGTCCTCCTCGGGGACGCCGAGGAGGGCGGCGATGGAGGCGACGGGCAGCAGGGCCACGGTGTCGACGAAGTCGACCTCGCCCTCCTCCAGGGCCCGGTCGAGGCAGTGGCCGATGACCGAGCGCAGATAGGGTTCGAGTCTGGCGACGGCCCGGGGCGTGAAGGACTGGTTGACCATCTGCCGCAGTTCGGTGTGGCGTCTGCCGTCGGTGTGGGTGAGCATCCGGCCCGAACCCTCGTCGCCGGTCCAGCGCTGCTGGCCGAGGACGTTGGTGCCGGCCGAGCTGAAGGTGACGGAGTCCTTCTGGACGGCCAGGCAGTCCTCGTACCGGGTCACCGACCAGAACCCCGGCTCGGCGCCCTCGGGGTTCCAGTGGACCGGGTCGTGGTCGCGCAGCCGGCGGAAGAGGGCGTGGTGGCCGGGGTCCGCGAAGAGCTGGGGGTCGGCGAGGTCGACGTGGTCGAGTGCCGTGGTCTCGGTCATGGTCGGGGGGTCCTTCGGGTCAGGCCATCATGCGCTGGATCTCCGTCATGAGGACGGTGAGGGCGGCCCGTTCGGGCGGGGTGGTGTCCGGGTGCCAGAGGTCGGCCAGGAGGCAGGTGCGGGTGCGGTCGCCGTCGTTCCACGCCTCGTGCTCGAAGGAGTAGTCGAAGAGCAGGCACTTGCCCTCCTCCCAGGCGCGGGTCTCGCCGGCCACGCGGATTCCCGCGCCGTCGGGGATGTCGATGGCCAGGTGGAGGTTGATGCTGAAGTTCCATAGGTCGCAGTGGGGGGCGATCGCGGCGCCGGGCAGCAGGGTGGAGAAGTGCGATTCGAGGAGCGGGCAGATCAGCCCGGTCGCCACCGCGTGCTCCTCCAGCACGGCGTACGCGGTGGGGGCGAGCGGCGCCGCGTCCTCGGCGAGCCGCCCGTCCCGGTACAGGTAGAGGGCCTGCCAGTCGCGCTGCCGGACCAGGTAGTGCTCGTAGTCGGAGAACCGCTCCCGGCTCGACGCCCAGGCCCGCTCCTGGTCGGCCTTGATCCGCGGGTGCGCCGCCTCCAGCGCCTTGACGAGCGGCAGGATCTCCGGGTGCCCGTACGGGTCGTGCCAGGGGAGCTGCGGGATTCCCGGCAGCACCCACTTGGCGGCGGCCTGGAGGGGGTGGCGGTGCTCGCTGCGGCGCCTGGGCCGGAGCATCTCCTCGACGCGGTCGAGCGAGTCCGCCCCGTGCTCGGCCCTGATGGCGGCGAAGCACGCGTCGATCTCGGGGGTCATGGTGGTCTCGTCTCCTCGTCCGGCTCGGGGTCAGGCGCGGGGGGTCAGCCGCGGGCGGGCCCCGGCCGGGCCGCCGCTCTCCAGGCTCGCCACGACCCCCGCGACGGTCGGGTTCTCGAAGAGGGCCATCAGGTCGGCCTCCAGGCCGAGTTCGGTCCTGATGCGGTTCACCAGGCGGGTGGCGAAGAGCGAATGGCCGCCGAGTTCGAAGAAGTTGTCGTCCAGGTGGACCGTTTCGAGCTTCAGGATCTCGGCGAAGAGCGCGGCGACGCTCTTCTCCCGCTCGGTCACCGGCGCGCGGCCGGCGGACTCGGCGGCGTACTCGGGGGCGGGCAGCGCCCGTTCGTCGAGCTTGGCGTTGCGGGTCAGGGGCAGCGCGTCGAGGACGACGAACGCGGCCGGGACCATGTAGTCGGGGAGCCGTCCGGCGAGGTCGGCGCGGAGGGCCGCGGTGTCGACGCGGGCGCCCTTGGCGGGGACGACGTACGCGACCAGCCGCTGGTCCCCCGGTGTGTCCTCGCGCACGACGACCGCCGCGTCCCCGACCGTCGGGTGGCCGAGGGCGACCGCCTGGATCTCGCCGGTCTCCACGCGGAAGCCGCGCAGCTTGACCTGTCCGTCGGCGCGCCCGACGAAGATCAGGTGCCCGTCGGGGGTCCAGCGCCCGAGGTCGCCGCTGCGGTACATCCGCTCCCCCGGCGCCCCGAACGGGTCGGCGACGAAGCGCTCGGCGGTCAGTCCCGGCCGGTGGAGGTAGCCCCGGCCGAGGTTGGCACCCGCGAGGTACAGCTCGCCGACCACCCCGGGCGGAACCGGCCGCAGCCGCTCGTCGAGGACGTGGACGCGGGAGTTCCGCAGGGGGCGGCCGATGGTGGCGGTCGGGTGCTCGTGCAGGGCGCAGCCGGTGGCCTCGACGCAGAACTCGCTGGGCCCGTAGTAGTTGTAGACGGTCGTGCCCGGTACGTCGCTCAGCCGGCTCCACAGTGCCTCGCCGACCGCCTCGCCGCCCAGCATCAGGGTGGTGGGGGCGGCGTCGCCGTCCAGCAGCCCCTCCTCCAGGAGCTGCTGCGCGAAGCTGGGGGTGACGTCCAGCTGTCCGATGCCGTGCGCGGCCAGGTGGGCGACCATGCGGGCCGGGTCCCGGCGGAGGTTCTCGTCCAGGAGGTGCAGTTCGTGGCCCGCGGTCAGGGCCAGCATCCCCTCCCACGAGGTGTCGAAGGCGAGCGAGGCGGAGAGGGCCACCCGCAGCCGCGCCTCCGGTGTGGCGGGCGGCGGGAAGGTGACGCGGGTGTGGTGCTCCCACAGGTTGGCGAGGGCGCGGTGCAGCACGGTGACGCCCTTGGGCCGTCCGGTGGACCCGGAGGTGAAGATGACGTACGCGGCGTGGTCGAGGAGCAGCGGTTCGGGGCGGTCGACGTCGGTCGGGTCGTGGTCCGGGCGGTGCGGCTGCCGGTGCTCGGTGACCAGCAGGCAGGAGGGCGCGGCGTCCTTCACGTCGGCGGCGAGCGCCTCGGTGGCGACGAGGGCGGCGGGCGCGGCCTCGCCGAGGACGGTCCTGATCCGTTCGAGCGGGTTCTGCGGGTCGACGGGCAGGTAGACGCCGCCCGCCTTGCCGACCGCGAGCCAGGCGACGACGGCGGGGGCGGTGCGGGGCAGGGCCACGGCGACGAGGCTCTCGGGGCCGATGCCGTGGTCGAGGAGGTGGTGGGCGAGGCGGTTGGCCCAGGCGTTGAGCTGGGCGTAGCTGAGCCGGACGTCGCCGGCGACGAGGGCGGTGGCGTCGGGGGTGCGGGCGGCCTGTTCCTCGAAGCGGCCGATGACGGTGACGTCCGGCTGTTCGGCGGCGGTGTCGGCGGCGCGGTGCAGCGCCTCCCGTTCGCCGGGGGTGAGGACGTCGATGTCGGCGAGCGGCCGGTCGGGGTCCGCCGCGACGGCGTCGACGAACCGGGCGAGCCGTTCCGCGAGGGTCTGCGCGGTGCGGGCGTCGAAGAGGTCGGTGGCGTACTCCAGCGTCCCGTCCAGACCGTCGGGGGAGCCGCCGGGCGGTTCGCGCAGCACGACGGAGAGGTCGAAGCGGGCCACGCCCGACTTGAGGAGCCCGACCTCGGTGTCGAGTCCGGCGAGGGGGAGGGTCATGTCCCCGCCGTGGAGTTCGACGCCGACCTGGAAGAGCGGGTGCCGGGCCCGGGAGCGGACCGGGTTGAGGGCTTCCACGATGCGTTCGAACGGCAGGTCCTGCCGCTCGTAGGCGGCGAGGCCGGTCTCCCGCACCCGCTGGACCAGCTCGCGGAAGGTCGGTCCGCCGGAGACGTCGACGCGGAGCACCTGGGTGTTGATGAAGCAGCCCACGAGGTCGTCGAGGGCCTCGTCGGTGCGGCCGGCGACGGGCGTGCCGAGGGGGATGTCGGTTCCCGCGCCCAGCCGCCACAGCAGGGCCGCGACGGCCGCCTGCACGGCCATGAACAGCGTGCCGCGGGTCTCCCGGGCGAGCCCGGTCAGGGCGGCGTGCGCCTGCGGCGTGATCGCGAAGCCGGCCTCGCCGCCGCGCTGGCTGGCGACGGGGGGCCGCACCCGGTCGAAGGGCAGCCGCAGTTCCTCGGGAAGGTCGCGCAACTCCTCGGTCCAGTAGGCGAGCTGACGGTTCACCAGGCTCTCGGGGTCGCTCTCGTCGCCGAGCAGCCGCGCCTGCCAGAGGGTGTAGTCCGCGTACTGGGCGGGCAGCGGCTCCCAGGCGGGCGCCGCGCCGCCGCCGCCGCGCGCCGCGTAGGCGGCGGCGAGGTCCCGCAGGAGCGGGGTCATCGACCAGCCGTCGCACACCGCGTGGTGCAGGACGAGGGCGAGCACGTGCCGGTCGGGCGCCGCCCGCAGCAGCCGCACCCTCAGCAGCCGGTCGCGCTCCAGGTCGAAGGGGCGCCGGGCCAGCTCCCGCAGCTCGTCCTCGACCCGCTCCGCGTCCACGTCCACGGGCGGGCAGACGGGCCGCGCCTCGTCGGCGGACAGCACCCGCTGGCGGGGCTCGCCGCCGACGGTGACGAAGACGGTCCGCAGGCTCTCGTGCCGCTCCACGACGTCACCGAGGGCCGCCTCCAGGGCGGCCACGTCGAGGTCCCCTCCGATGCGGACGACGACGGGCACGTTATAGGCGGCGCTGGGCCCTTCGAGCTGGTTGAAGAACCACAGGCGCTGTTGCGCGGAGGACAGAGGAAACACCCACACCACTCCCCATCAGAAGGAAACTCTCGGCCCGGCGGACAACCTCTGCGCCGGGCATCGGAACAGGCCACGCGTTCGGAGCAGGCCGCACACCCGAAGCGGACCGCGCGCTCGGTCAGGTCGCCCGGCCGGCCAGCCTCGGGCGTACGGTGCCGCCGGTCGGCCCGCCGTCGAGTCCGGCCACGAGCTTGGCGACGGACGGGGCGTCGAGGATCTGGCGCAGCTCGATCTCGACCCCGAGCGCGGACCGCAGTCCGCTCCAGAGCCGCATGGCGAGCAGCGAGTGCCCGCCGAGGTCGAAGAAGTCGTCGTCGAGGTAGACCCGTTCGACGCCGAGGACCCGGGCGAAGACCCCGGCGACCAGCACCTCCCGCTCCGTGCGCGGCAGCCGCCGGCCGGGCTCGGCGGGGGTGGCGGCCCGCGCCGGGGCGAGGGCGGCGAGCGCCGTACGGTCGATCTTCTGGTTCCGGGTCAACGGCATGGCGTCGACCTGGACGAACGACGACGGCACCATGTACTCGGGCAGTTCGGCGCGCAGGGCGTCCCGGAGCCCGCCGTGGTCGAGGGGCGCGTCCCCGGTGACGTAGGCGCGCAGGAACGCGGCCCCGCCCTCCCGCTTCTCCAGCAGCACGACGGCCTCGCGCACCCCGTCCAGGAGCACCAGCTGCCGCTCGATCTCGCCGGGTTCGATGCGGAAGCCGCGCAGCTTCACCTGGTGGTCGGCCCGCCCCAGGAAGTCCAGCTCCCCGTCGCCGGTCCAGCACACGATGTCGCCGGTCCGGTAGAGCCGCTCGGTGCCGTCGATGCCGCCGCGCGTGAACGCCCGGCCGGTCAGCTCGGGCCGTCCGAGGTACCCCTCCGCGAGCCCGTCGCCGCCCACGTACAGCTCTCCGGGCACGCCGAGCGGCTGCGGGTTGCCGTGCCGGTCCATGACGTACGCGGTCGAGTTGGCGATCGGCCGCCCGATGGGGACCCGCCCGGCGGGGCGCCGGGTGAGGGGGTGCGCGACGGAGAAGGTGGTGTTCTCGGTGGGGCCGTACACGTGGACGAAGGTGCTGTCGGGGCAGGCGTCCATGGCCCGCTCGACGTGTCCGGCGGACAGCAGCTCACCGCCGAAGAGCACCTGGCACCCGGCCAGGGCGCGGGGGTCCTGCTCCACGAGCTGGTGGAAGAGGGCGGTGGTGAGGAACAGGGTGTTCACCCCGTACCGGGAGATCGCCCCCTTCAACTCGGCCGCGTTCAGGACGGTGGCCTCGGGGACGAAGACCACGGTGCCGCCGTTGAGGAGCGCGCCCCAGAATTCGAAGGTGGTGGCGTCGAAGGCGAGGGCCCCGGTCTGGAGGATCACCGAGGACTCGGAGAGCCGCACGTAGTCGGCCCCGAGAACGAGCCGCAGCACGGCCCGCTGCCCGACGAGCACCCCCTTGGGCCGCCCGGTGGTCCCGGAGGTGTACATCACATAGGCGGCGCGCCCGGCCACCGCCCCCGAAGAGGGCAACGGGCCCTCCTCCTCCCCCACGTCACCCACCTCCACCACGGGCACGGGCGCCTCCCCCACGCCGCCCGCCTCGGCCAGCAACAGACCGGCCTGGCTGTCGGCGAGGAGGAAGTCCCGCCGGTTCGCCGGGGCGGACCGGTCGATGGGTACGTAGGCGGCGCCGAGGCGCAGGATGGCGAGGATGGCGACGAGCACGCGCGGCGACTTGTCGAGCACGAAGGCGACCCGGTCGCCGGCCCGCACGCCCCGAGCGTGCAGCGCGCGGGCCAACTCCTCTGCCCGGCGCAGAAGTTCGGCATAGGTCACGGTCTCCTCCGCGCACCGCACGGCGGCGTGCCCGGGCCGCAGGGCCGCCTGCTCGGCGAAGAGGGCGTAGAGGGAGGCGTCCCGCGGGTAGTCCCGCCGCGTCTCGTTGAACCCGCTCAGCAGGGCCTGCTCGGCCCGGTCGGGCACCCGCAGCCGCTCGACCGCCCGCTCGGGATCGTCGGTCATCTGCTCCAGCAGATGCGCGAGGTGCCCGAGCACCCGCTCACCCAACCCGCCCCGAAAGGCATGCTCATGACATTCCAGGGAGACGGAGTACCCCTCGGCACCGGCCTCACCGGAGAACACCACCTCGTCCCCCGCCACGGCCCCGACGACCCCGCCGGGAACACAGCGGACCCGCGGCCCCCCGGCCGCGTCCGGCTCCCCGCCGGCCACGACCCCGGCCTCGACGGCGTCGCACAGCTCCCGGACGACCAGCCCGGCCGGCAGCGCGACGTCCAGGACACCCGCCCGCTCGCCCCACCGCACCCCGAGCCGGAACCCCTCACTGTCGCAGTACCGCCCCGCGAGCACCCCCACGGCCGCGACCAGCAACCCGGGCCGCTCCACCAGCCGCCGCCCCACGCCCCCGGCCACCCGCACCGTCCGCCGCACGACCGCACACTCCCCCGGCACCGAGCACGGCTCCCCCAGGGGAAGCACCGAAGGAAACTCCCGAACCGCTTCTCCAGCCATACCCACCCGTCCCCATCGACCACACCGAAGGCAGGTTCACGCTAAAACCTCCCCGCCCCCCGAAGAGGAACCCCCCGAGGCATCCCCCCGGCAGTTCCCCCCGGCCGACCCCACCCACAAACCCCCTACTTCACCGGCTCCAGAATCGCCACGCACTCCACGTGGTGCGTCATCGGGAACAGGTCGAACGCCCTCAAGGTACGGACGCGGTAGCCCGAGTCGGCGAAGTAGGCCAGGTCCCGGGCGAGGGCGGCCGGGTCGCAGGCGACGTAGGCGATGCGGCGGGCGCCGAGGCCGGCGAGGTGGCGGACGGTCTGCTTGCCGGCGCCGGCGCGCGGGGGGTCCAGGACGATGAGGTCGACCTCGGTGATGCCGGTGCGCGGGAGGACCGACTCGACCTTGCCCTGTTCGATGCGGACGCGCGGGAAGCCGGCCAGGTTGTGGCGGGCGTCCTCGACGGCGCGCTTGCCGGACTCGATGCCGAGGACGGCGCCCTGGTCGCCGACGCGGTCCGCGAGGGCGCCGGCGAAGAGGCCGACGCCGCAGTAGAGGTCGAGGGCGGTGTCGCCCTTGCGCGGGAGGAGGCCCTGCATGACGGCCTTCATGAGGGTGTCGGCGGCCTTCGGGTGGACCTGCCAGAAGCCGCCGCTGCCGACGCGGTGGGTGCGCTCGTCGGCGCGCTCGCGGACGAAGGCGCGGCCGTGGACGCGGTGGACGCCGCCGTCCTTCTCGTCGACGCGCATCACGGAGACCGGCTTGTCGAGCTCGACGAGCGGGAGGCGGGCGCCGGGGCGGGGGGTCAGGATGACCTGGCGGTCGTTCGAGCCGGAGGCGGCGATCGCCTCGACGGCGGCCATGCCCTCCCAGGTGCGGGCCTCGACGCCGAGCTCCGAGACGCCCTGCGCGGCGATCATGCAGTGGTCGATGACCTGGACCTCGTGCGAGCGGTGCTTGCGCAGGCCCGCGCGGCCCTCGGGGTCGATGGCGTACTGGACGCGGGTGCGCCACTGCGGGACCTCGCCCGCCGGGAGCTTGTCGCCCTCGGCGGGGACGACCGTGCCGTCCCAGCCGGCCTCCTCGGGGGTGAGGCCGGCGAGCCGCTTCAGCTGTTCGGCGATCACCTCGCCCTTGAGCCGGCGCTGGGCGCCCGGCTTGGCGTGCTGCCAGTCGCAGCCGCCGCACTTGCCGGGGCCGGCGAAGGGGCACGGGGCCTCGATGCGGTCCTTGGAGGGGTCGAGGATCTCGACGGCGTCGGCGCGCAGGAAGCGGCTGGTCTCGTCGCCCTCGGTCACCCGGGCCCGGACGCGCTCGCCCGGCAGCGCGTGGCGGACGAAGAGGACGCGGCCCTCCTCCGTACGCGCGATGCAGTGCCCGCCGTGGGCGACGGGGCCGACCTCGACCTCGTACTCCTCCCCGATCAGGGACGTCACAGGGGTGTTCTGCATGATCGGGGGCTCCTGGGAGAGAAAGAGAAGTGGGCTGCTGTTCGGACAGCAGCCCACCAGTCTAGTTGCTCTTCGCCGCCGGTTCCTTCCGGACCTTCTCGACGGGGCCGCGGCGGACCGAGCCCGGCGCGTTCCACTCCTGCCGCTTCCGCGCCCGCTTCTTCGCGGCCTCGGAGGACTGGAGCTGGTACGGGACCGAGGTCACCATCACGCCCGGGGTGAAGAGGAGCCGGCCCTTGAGGCGGAGCGCGGACTGGTTGTGGAGCAGGTGCTCGTACCAGTGGCCGACGACGTACTCGGGGATGTAGACCGAGACGGCGTCGCGCGGGCTCTCCTGCCGCAGGTTCTTGACGTACTCGATGACCGGGCGGGTGATCTCGCGGTACGGGGAGTCGAGGATCTTCAGCGGCACGTTGATGCCGCGCCGCTCCCACTCCTCCTTCAGCGCCTTCGTGTCGGCCGGGTCGACGTTGACGGTGAGCGCCTCCAGCTCGCCGGCGTGCATGAGCTTGGCGTAGGCGAGGGCCCGGAGGGTGGGCTTGTGGAGCTTGGAGACGAGGACGATCGAGCGGACCCGGGAGGGGCGCACGTACTCGTCGGGGCGTTCCTCGGCGGCCGCGATCTCGGCGGCCACGGAGTCGTAGTGGCGGCGGATCGCGGTCATCGTCACGTAGAAGATGACCATGCCGAGGAGGGCGACCCAGGCGCCGTGGGTGAACTTGGTGGCGAGGACGACGACGAGGACGAGGCCGGTGAAGAAGGCGCCGAAGGCGTTGATCGCGCGGGAGCGGATCATGTGGCGGCGCTTGGCCGGGTCGCGCTCCGTCGCGAGGTGCCGGTTCCAGTGCCGGACCATGCCGACCTGGCTGAGCGTGAAGGAGACGAAGACGCCGACGATGTACAGCTGGATCAGGCGGGTGGAGTCGGCGCCGTAGATCCAGACGAGGAGGGCGGCGGCGCCGGCGAGGAGCACGATGCCGTTGGAGAAGGCGAGGCGGTCGCCGCGGGTGTGCAGCTGGCGCGGCAGGTAGCGGTCCTGGGCGAGGATCGAGCCGAGCAGCGGGAAGCCGTTGTACGCCGTGTTGGCGGCCAGGAAGAGGACGAGCGCGGTGGCGGCGGCGAGCAGGACGAAGAAGAACGTCCCGTCGCCGAAGACGGCGGCGGCGACCTGCGAGATGACCGGGTCCTGGACGTAGTCCTCGCCGACCGGCACCCCGTTGTGGAGGAGGTCGTGGGCGGGCTTCTCGGCCATCCGGACGTCGGTGGCCATGGCGAGGAAGATGATGCCGCAGAACATGGTGACGGCGAGGCCGCCCATGAGCGCGAGGGTGGTGGCGGCGTTCTTCGACTTCGGCTTGCGGAAGGCGGGGACGCCGTTGGAGATCGCCTCGACGCCGGTGAGGGCGGCGCAGCCGGAGGAGAAGGCGCGCAGCAGCAGGAAGACCAGCGCGAAGCCGGCCAGGCCCTGGTGCTCGGGCTTGATCTCGAAGTCGGCCGTCGGGGCCTTCATGGTGTCGTCGAGGACGATACCGCGCCAGGCGCCCCAGGCGATCATGCAGAAGACGCCGAAGACGAAGACGTACGTCGGGATGGCGAAGAGGCTGCCGGACTCCTTGACGCCCCGGAGGTTCATCACGGTGAGGAGGACGATCACGCCGACGGCGCAGGCGACCTTGTGCTCGACGACGAAGGGGATCGCGGAGCCGAGGTTCTCGATGCCGGAGGAGATCGAGACGGCGACGGTGAGGACGTAGTCGACGAGCAGGGCGCTCGCGACGGTGAGTCCGGCCTTCGGCCCGAGGTTGACGGTGGCGACCTCGTAGTCGCCGCCGCCGCTCGGGTACGCGTGCACGTTCTGCCGGTACGAGGCGACGACCGTGAACATCAGGACGACGACGGCCAGCGCGATCCACGGGCTGAAGTGATAGGCCGACAGACCGGCGACGGAGAGGACGAGGAGGACCTCGCCCGGCGCGTACGCCACCGAGGACAGCGGGTCGGAGGCGAAGACGGGGAGGGCGATCCGCTTGGAGAGCAGGGTCTCGCCGAGCTTGTCGCTGCGCAAGGCCCGCCCGATGAGGATCCGTTTGGGCACGTCGGTCAGTTTGGACACAACAGAGGATCGTAAGCGTTCGAAAAGAGCCAACCGCGCCGCGACCCCGGCCGCGCGGAAATCCATACGGAATCTTTCCGCCCGCCCCTCTGATGCGGTCCCGTCCGGCGTTGCCGCTTAAGCTCGGACCGGGCAACCCGGCAGGGCGTTGTCCGCCGCGGCCCGGGCCGATCGGGCGAGGAAAGTTGTGAGCAGGGTGTTTTCGCAGGTCAGTAAGACGATCAGGAGTGCGGGGTAAGGGGACGTGCACATCGTCATCATGGGCTGCGGGCGAGTGGGCGCCGCTCTCGCGCAGACCCTGGAGCAGCAGGGCCACACGGTCGCCGTCGTCGACCAGGACCCGACGGCTTTCCGCCGCCTGGGCTCCGGCTTCGGGGGGCGGCGCGTCACCGGCGTGGGCTTCGACCAGGACACCCTGCGCGAGGCGGGGATCGAGGAGGCCGGTGCCTTCGCCGCGGTGAGCAGCGGTGACAACTCCAACATCATCGCGGCCCGGGTGGCCCGCGAGATGTTCGGCATCGAGAACGTGGCGGCGCGGATCTACGACCCCCGGCGCGCCGAGGTCTACCAGCGTCTGGGCATCCCGACGGTGGCGACGGTCCGCTGGACCGCCGACCAGATGCTGCGCCGGCTGCTGCCCTCGGGCGCGGAGCCGCTGTGGAGCGATCCGAGCGGCGGCGTCCAGCTCGCCGAGGTGCACACCTCCCCCGCGTGGATCGGGCACAAGGTCAGCCGGCTGCAGGACGAGACCGGTGTCCGGGTCGCCTTCCTCACCCGGCTGGGCGAGGCGATCATCCCCACGTCGCAGACGGTGCTCCAGGAAGGCGACCTGGTGCACGTGATGATGCGCACGGACGAGATCGCCAAGGTCGAGGCGGCGTTCGCCGAAGGTCCCGAGGAGGGCGGTCACTGATGCGGGTCGCGATTGCGGGCGCGGGCGCGGTGGGCCGTTCCATCGCCGGCGAGCTCCTGGAGAACGGTCACGAGGTCCTGCTCATCGACAAGGCGCCGACCGCCATCTCGGTGGAGCGGGTGCCGCAGGCGGAGTGGCTGCTGGCCGACGCCTGTGAGATCACCTCGCTGGACGAGGCGGCGCTGCAGCGCTGCAACGTGGTCATCGCGGCCACCGGTGACGACAAGGTGAACCTGGTCGTCTCGCTGCTCGCGAAGACCGAGTACGGCGTGCCGCGGGTGGTCGCCCGGGTGAACAACCCGAAGAACGAGTGGCTGTTCAACGAGGCGTGGGGCGTGGACGTGGCCGTCTCCACCCCGCGGCTGATGTCGGCCCTGGTGGAGGAGGCGGTGAGCGTCGGCGACCTGGTCCGGCTGCTGCGCTTCAGCCACGGCGACGCCAACCTGGTGGAGCTGACGCTGCCGCCGGAGTCGGCGGTGGCCGGTACGCAGGTGGGCGAGGTCGCCTGGCCGCAGGACACCTCGCTGGTGACGATCATCCGCGGTTCGCGGGTGCTGACGCCGAGCCCCGAGGAGACCCTGGAGGCCGGCGACGAGCTGCTGTTCGTGGCGGCGCAGGCGCGCGAGGAGCAGCTGGAGGAGCTGCTCCAGGTGCGCCGGGAGCCGGCGGAGTAGGCAGGGGTACGCCGAAGGGCCCGGGACCGTCGACGGTCCCGGGCCCTTCGGCGTGGCCGGAGGCGGTCACTCCTCGGACGTGCGGGCGGCGGCCGCCTTGCGCTCCGCCTCGGCCTTCTCCTCGGCCTCCATCTCCGCGAAGACGTCGATCGGCGGCGGCGCCTTGGCGAGGAAGACCCAGGTGAGGTAGACGGCGAGGAGGAAGGGCGGGATCTTCAGTGCGACGAGGACCCAGCCGAGCTGGGTGGTGTCGGCCCACCAGTAGAGCGGGAAGAGGATCGCGCACTTGGCGAGCAGGATCAGGCCCCAGGCCCAGCTGGCCTTCGCGTAGGCCTTCTTCCGTCCCGGGTTCCGGGTCCGCCAGGAGAGGTTCTCCTTGAAGACCGGGCCGAGGATGAGGCCGATCAGCGGGACGCCGGCGAGCGTGGTGACGATGTACGCGAGGCCGAGGCCCAGCGTGTAGAGCATGCCGGGGAGGTAGAAGTCCTTGGCGTTCCCGGTCATCATCGCGAAGACCACGCCGAAGGCGACGCCGAAGACGCCGCTGAAGGCGTGCTTGACGGTGTCGCGGCGGACGAGCCGGACGGCGACGAGGACGAGGGAGACCGCGAGCGCGGCGATCGCCGAGACGTGCAGGTCCTTGTTGACCGTGTAGATGGTGACGAAGAGCAGTCCGGGGAGGACCGTCTCGACCATGCCCCGGACGCCGCCGAACGCCTCGAAGAGCGCGGCCTCGGTCACCGCCTTGTCGGTCCGGGCGTCCTGGTCCGGGGTCGGCGGTGCGGTGGTCGGCTTGTCGACGGACGTCACCGGCTACTCCTGTCCGAGCGGTCGGAGCTCGTATTTGGGGTTGAAGAGGACCCGCCGGCCGTGGCTCATGGAGATGCGGCCGGAGGCGATCAGCTTGCGGCCCGGCTCGATGCCCACGATGGAGCGGCGGCCCAGCCAGACGACGTCCAGCGGTGCCGTGCCGTCGAAGAGCTCGGCCTCCAGGGCCGGGACGCCGGCCCGCGGGCGCAAGGTGACCGTGCGCAAGGTACCAGTCACCCTGACTATCTGGCGGTCGGAGCAGTCGGAGATCCGCGTGCAGCCCGAAGCCGCCGTGTCCTCCTGGAGCTCCTCCGACTCCAGGTCCTCCGGGGAGGAGGAGAGCCGGTCGAGCATCCGGCGGAACCGGCCGGCCGGCTTGTCGGGACGGGATGCAGCACTCATACCCAAAAGCGTACCGGCCGCCGTTCCCGCCGGAAGAGGCCCGCCTCAGTGTTCGAAGCGGTAGCCCATGCCCGGTTCGGTGACGAAGTGGCGGGGGTGCGAGGGGTCGGCCTCCAGCTTGCGGCGGAGCTGCGCCATGTAGACCCGGAGGTAGTTGGTCTCGGTGCCGTAGGAGGGTCCCCAGACCTCCTGGAGCAGCTGCTTCTGGCTGACCAGGCGGCCGGCGTTGCGGACCAGGACCTCCAGGAGGTGCCACTCGGTGGGGGTGAGCCGGACGTCCCGGCCGTCGCGGTGCACCTTCTTGGCGGCGAGGTCGACGGTGAAGTCCTCGGTCTCGACCACGACGACGCCGTCCTCGGCGCCGCCGACGGGTTCGGCGCGGCGGACGGCGGCGCGCAGCCGGGCGAGGAGCTCGTCCATGCCGAAGGGCTTGGTGACGTAGTCGTCGGCGCCGGCGTCGAGCGCCTCGACCTTCTCGTCGGAGGTCTGCCGGGCGGAGAGGACGATGATCGGGACCCGGGTCCAGCCGCGCAGCCCCTTGATGACGTCGACGCCGTCGATGTCGGGCAGGCCGAGGTCGAGGACGACGACGTCGGGGTGGCGCTCGGCGGCGAGCCTGAGGGCGGTGGCGCCGTCGGGGGCGGAGTCGACCTCGTACTTCCGCGCCTTGAGGTTGATCACCAGGGCGCGGACGATCTGCGGCTCGTCGTCGACCACGAGGACCCGGGTCATGTCGGGGGCCTTCCTTCTGCTGGACGGGGCGGGGTGCGGGTACGGGATCAGGTACGGGTACAGGATCGGGTACGGGGCCGGGCGCGGGTGCGGCGGCGGGCCGCGGGCGCGGCGGGGCGCGGTCTCAGGTCACGGCGTGGGCCGGCGGGCCGGCGGCCGGCCGCCGCGGGGCGCCCCCGCCCACGGCCCGCAGGGTGAGGACCATGGTGAGCCCGCCGCCGGGGGTGTCCTCGGCGGCGAGGGTGCCGCCCATGGCCTCCACGAAGCCGCGGGCGACCGCGAGGCCGAGGCCGACCCCGGACCCGCGCGGGGCGTCGCCGAAGCGCTGGAAGGGCTCGAAGATGCCGTCCTTGGACTCGTCGGGGACGCCGGGGCCGCGGTCCACCACCCGGAGCTCGACGCGGTCGCCGAGGGCGCTGGCGGCGACCGCGACGGGGACGCCCTCGGGGCTGTACTTGACGGCGTTCTCGACGATGTTGGCGACGGCCCGCTCCAGGAGGCCCTTGTCGACCTCGACCATGGGCAGCGTCTCGGGGATGTCGGCCTCGGCGCTGCCGTCCGGGACCCCGCCCAGGGCCATCGGGACGACCTCGTCGAGGTCGACGGCCCGCAGGAGCGGGGTGACGGTGCCGGTCTGGAGGCGGGACATGTCGAGGAGGTTGCCGACGAGGTGGTCGAGGCGGTCGGCGCCGGCCTCGATGCCCTCCAGGAGCTCGGCCCGGTCCTCCTCGGACCACTCGACGTCGTCGGAGCGGAGCGAGGTGACGGAGGCCTTGATGCCGGCGAGCGGGGTGCGCAGGTCGTGGCTGACGGCGGCGAGCAGGGAGGTGCGGATCTTGTTGCCCTCGGCGAGCTTGCGGGCCTCCTCGGCCTCGTCGACGAGCCGCTGCCGGTCGAGGACGACGGCGGCCTGGGCGGCGAAGGCGCCCAGCACCCGGCGGTCCTCGGCGGGCAGCACCCGGCCGGTCAGGGCGAGGGCGAGGTGGTCGCCGACCGGCATGTCCACGTCGGCCTCCTCGGGCCGGAGCGCCGGGTGGGGGCCGACCCCGGCGGCCCGGGTCCAGGGTTCGGCGCCGTCGGCCCGTTCCAGCAGGGCGACGGACTCCATGGAGAAGGTCTCGCGGACCCGTTCGAGGAGGGCGTCGAGGCTGGTCTCGCCGCGCAGCACGCTGCCCGCGAGGTAGGAGAGCACCTCGGACTCGGCGCGCAGCCGGGCGGCCTGGTGGGTGCGGCGGGCGGCGAGGTCGACGACGGAGGCGACGGCCATGGCGACGCCGAAGAAGACCGCGATGGCGACGATGTTCTTGGGGTCGGCGATGGTGATCCGGTGGATCGGCGGGGTGAAGAACCAGTTGAGCAGCAGCGAGCCGACCGCCGCCGAGGCGAGCGCCGGGAGGAAGCCCCCGAGCAGGGCCGCGCCGACGGTGAGCGCCAGGAAGAGCAGCATGTCGTTGGCGAGCCCGAGGTCGGCGTCGGTGTGGGTGAGGAGCAGGGCGAGGAGGACCGGTCCCGCGACGCCGGTGAGCCAGCCGCCGAGGATCCGGGAGCGGCCGAGGCGGGTGCCGCGGGTGACCGGGAGGCCGCGGCCCTTGGCGACCTCGTCGTGGGTGACGATGTGGACGTCGAGGTCGGGGCCGGAGTCGCGGGCGACGGTCTGGCCGACGCCGGGCCCGAGGACGTACTGCCAGGTGCGGCGGCGGCTGGAGCCGAGGACGATCTGGGTGGCGTTCACCCCGCGGGAGAACTCCAGGAGGGCGGTCGGTATGTCGTCGCCGATGACGTGGTGGAAGGTGCCGCCGAGGTCCTCGACGAGGGTGCGCTGGACGGCCAGCTCCTTCGGCGAGGCGGCGGTGAGGCCGTCGCTGCGGGCTATGTAGACGGCGAGGACCTCGCCGCCGGCGCCCTTCTCGGCGAGCCGGGTGGCGCGCCGTATCAGGGTGCGGCCCTCGGGTCCGCCGGTGAGGCCGACGACGATCCGCTCGCGGGCCTGCCAGGTGGAGCGGATGTTGTGCTCGCCGCGGTACTGGCGCAGGTACTCGTCGACCCGGTCGGCGGTCCAGAGCAGGGCGAGCTCGCGCAGGGCGGTGAGGTTGCCGGGGCGGAAGTAGTTGGAGAGGGCCGCGTCGACCTTGTCGGGGGTGTAGACGTTGCCGTGCGCCATGCGGCGGCGCAGCGCCTGGGGCGACATGTCGACCAGCTCGATCTGGTCGGCCCGGCGGACGATCTCGTCGGGGACGGTCTCCTGCTGCCGGACCCCGGTGATCGCCTCGACGACGTCGCCCAGCGATTCCAGGTGCTGGATGTTGACGGTCGAGACGACGTCGATGCCGGCGGCGAGGAGCTCGGCCACGTCCTGCCAGCGCTTGGGGTTGCGCGAGCCGGGCACGTTGGTGTGGGCGAGCTCGTCGACGAGGGCGACGGCGGGGCGGCGGGCGAGGACGGCGTCCACGTCCATCTCGGTGAAGACGCCGCCGCGGTACTCGATCTCGCGGCGGGGCACCTGCTCCAGGCCGTGCAGCAGCACCTCGGTCCGCGGCCGGCCGTGATGCTCGACGAAGGCGACGGCGCAGTCGGTGCCGCGCTCCACCCTGCGGTGGGCCTCGGAGAGCATGGCGTAGGTCTTGCCGACGCCGGGCGCCGCGCCGAGGTAGATCCGAAGCTTGCCACGTCCCATGGACCGACCATACGTCCGGCCGATCGGACATTCCGCACCCGGTGGAACACCCCGGTGCGGTATTGACGTGATCCTGATGCGCCGCGGAGGTCAGTCCTCGACGATCTCGCCGTCGCGGAGTTCGAGGACCCGGTCGGCGAGGCCGAGGAGCTGGTGGTCGTGGGTGGCGACGAGGGCGGTGCAGCCCTCGCTGCGGACCACGGCCCGCAGCAGCTCCATCACGGCGAGGCCGGTCTCGGCATCGAGCTGGCCGGTCGGCTCGTCGGCGATGAGCAGGGCCGGCTTGTTGGCGAGGGCGCGGGCGATGGCGACGCGCTGCTGCTGGCCGCCGGAGAGCTCGCCGGGGCGCTGGCCCGCGTGGTCGGCGAGGCCGACGAGGGCGAGGAGCAGGGCGACCCGCTCCTCGCGCTCGGCGGGGTCCGCCTTGCGCAGCCGCAGCGGGACGCCGACGTTCTCGGCGGCGGAGAGGATGGGCAGCAGGCCGAAGGACTGGAAGATGAAGCCGATCCGGTCCCGCCGCAGCTCCAGGAGGCCCTCCTCGCCGAGGGTGGAGAGGTCGGTGCCGTCGATGACGATCCGGCCGCCGTCGGCGGAGTCGAGCCCGCCGACGAGGTTGAGCAGGGTGGTCTTGCCGGAGCCGGAGCGGCCCTTGAGGGCGACGAGCTCGCCGCGGGGGATCTCGAAGGAGACGCCCTTGAGGGCGTGGACGGCGGCCTCGCCCTCGCCGAACGAACGGCGCAGGCCCTCCACCCGGATCATCGGGCCCCCGATGGGGTCCTCGGCGACGGCCGTCGCGGACCGCGTGCTGTTCTCGCTCACCCTGCGCTCCCCCTCCTCGAACACCTGCGCACGCCAGTATGGTCGGCCGCCGCCTCCGGGACCAGACTCCGGAACCCCGAGGAGACCCCGATCTTCGGACGGGCGGCCCCGGACTCCGGACGGCCGGACCCCCGGGGGGCGGCCGGAAAGCGGGTGCGGGCCCGCGGCCGGAGAGGGAGATACGGGCCTGCGGCCGCCGGTCGCCGCGCGCCCGGGAGAAGGCCGGTGGGCCGCCGCCCGTACGTCGTGCGCACGGACGGCGGCCCACCGGACCGGGTCTGCCACCGGGGTCCCGGGGCGCGTCAGCGGATCTCGGAGATCTCCGGGCCGCGCTGGAGCTGGCCCATGCCGCCGGAGAAGCGGGACCCGGCCTGCTCCTCCTGCTGCACGCCGTCCGGCACCATCTGGGCGTCGTTGGGCAGCTTGAGGACGATCGGGTCGCGCGGGGCCATCGGGCCCTCGCCGCGGTTGACCACGGTGTCCCGGACGATCTGCTCCAGCAGGCCGGCGGCCTCGGGCTGGACCGCGCCCTGGCCGGAGATGACGCCGCGCAGGAACCAGCGCGGGCCGTCGACGCCGACGAAGCGCACGATCTGCACGCCGCGGTTGCCGTCGGGCAGCTGGACGGGGACCTGCGCGCGCAGCTCCCAGCCGAGCGGGCCCTCGACCTCGTCGATGGCGCCGCCCTGCTGGACGATGCCGGTGGCGATCTCCTCGCGGACCTCGCCCCAGATGCCCTCCTTCTTGGGCGCCGCGAACGCCTGGAGCTGCACGGCGCTGTCGCGCAGCACGACGGTCGCGGCGACGATCGCGTCGCCCGCCACCTCCACGCGGAGCTCCATGCCCTCGACGCCGGGCACGTAGAGGCCGCCGAGGTCGACGCGGCCCTCTTCGGGCTTGGCGACCTCGGAGACGTCCCAGGGACCGTCGGGCCGGGGCGCCGGCGGAAGGTTCACCTTGCGCGGCTGGTCCGCCGCGTCCGCGGCGTCCTCGCCGGCCGCGGCGTCGACGACCTGCTCGGCCTCGCCCGCCGTGTCGGCGGCACCGCTCTTCTTGCGACGTCCGAACACGTCACTGTCCTTCCCGGTCGGATACGACCGAAGCGTATCGATTCCCACCCGTGGTGCCGTCCACGGCGGCATGACCGCCGGTGGACCCGAAGCCCCCCTCGGCCCGCGCCGAGCCGGGAAGCTCCGCCACCTCGTGGAAGCGCACCTTCTCGACCTGCTGGACGACCAGTTGGGCAATCCGGTCGAACCGTTCGAACCGCACGCTCTCGCGCGGGTCGAGATTGACCACGATCACCTTGATCTCTCCACGGTACCCGGCATCCACCGTCCCCGGGGCATTCACGAGCGCGACTCCGCAGCGCGCGGCCAGTCCGGAGCGGGGGTGGACGAAGGCGGCGTAGCCGTCGGGGAGGGCGATCGACACGCCGGTGGGCAGCACGGCGCGCTCGCCGGGGGCCAGGACGGCGGCCTCGGTGGTGACGAGGTCGGCGCCGGCGTCGCCGGGGTGGCCGTAGGCCGGGAGCGGCACGTCCGGGTCCACCCGGCGGATCAGTACGTCGACGGGAGGGCGCATCAGGGGTTCACCTCGAAGGCGCGGGCGCGCCGGACCTGGTCGGGGTCGGCCATCGCGGCTCGGATCTCCTCCGGCCGACCGTTGTCGATGAAGTGCTCGACCTTGACCTCGACGAACATGGCGTCGGCGCGGACGGCGACGGGCCCGTCGGGGCCGCCGATCCGGCCGGTGGCGGTCGAGTAGATCTTGCGGCCGTGGACGGCGGTGACCTCGGCCTGGAGGTGGAGGACGGTGCCGACCGGCACGGGCCGGAGGAAGTCGGTCTCCAGGCGGCCGGTCACGGCGATGACGCGGAGCAGCCAGTTCAGCGAGCCGAGGGTCTCGTCGAGGGCGGTGGCGAGCACGCCGCCGTGGGCGAGGCCGGGGGCGCCCTGGTGGTCCGCGGTGACGGTGAACTCGGCGGTGACGGTCACGCCGTCGCCCGCGCGGGCCTCCAGGTGGAGGCCGTGGGGCTGTCCGCCGCCGCACCCGAAGCAGTGGCCGTAGTGCGAGCCGAGCGACTCGCCGGGGGCGGGCGCGTCCGGGTGGCGGACCGGCGCCACGGCGTCGGCCGGTGGGGTCAGGGCGGCAGATGTTGCAGTCACAGGCGCAGACCTTACCCGCGCGGCCGCGCGCGGGTCGCGTCGTGCCAAGCTTGGACGCATGCAGCCTTCCGCACCGACTTCCTCGTCCGGGGCCTCCTCCCCCGGGTCTTCCGCCTCCCCGGCGGCACCGCGCTTCGACGAGCGGCTGACCGTGCCCGGTTCCTGGTGGGTGATCGTCGGCCTGCTGGCCCTGTCCGGCGGCCTGATCACGCTGCCGCTCGGGACGGTGCCGATGCTGGGCGGTCTGATCGTGGCGGGCGTGGCGGCCGGTGTGGCGGCCTCCTCGTACGGCTCGGCCCGGATCCGCGTGGTGGCCGGCTCGCTGGTGGCGGGCGAGGCCCGGGTGCCGGTGTCGGCGCTGGGGGCGGTCGAGGTGCTGGACGAGGAGGAGGCGCGCGCCTGGCGCACGCACAAGGCCGATCCGCGCGCCTTCATGCTGATGCGCAGCTATGTGCCGCGGGCGGTGCGGGTCGTAGTCACGGACCCGGCGGACCCGACGCCGTACCTGTACCTGTCGAGCCGTGACCCGGAGGGGCTGGCGGCGGCGGTGGAGGCGGTACGGGCCGAGGGCTGAGCCCTTCCCGTCCGGGGTCCGTCCCGGGGCCGCTCCGGGCGGCCCGGGGCGGTCTAGAAGCCCAGTTCCTTGGGGTTCTCGGGCTGTTCCAGGGGCGGCAGCCCCGTGAGCCGGTCCCAGGGGACCTGGCGGGCCCTGAGGTCCTTGCGGATGTGCCCGGCGAGCTTCTTGGTGTCGCGCCGGTTCATGACCGCGCCGACGGCCGCCCCGACCATGAACGGGGTGAGGTTCGGCAGGTTGCGGACCATGCGCTTCATGATCTGCTGGCGCAGTTCGCGTTTGAGCTGTCCGCCGAGGGCCGCGTTGATCGTCGTGGGCTTGGTGGGGTCGATGCCCCGCTCCTCGGCCCAGGAGGTCAGGTAGGCGGCCGAGCGCTGGGCCAGGTTGCCGGGCGGGCGCAGTCCGTAGACCTCGTGGAGCTCGGCGATCAGCTTGAGCTCGACGGCGGCGACGCCGGTGATCTCGGCGGCCAGCTCGGCCGGCATGGCCGGCGGGACGGGGAGCATGGCGGCGGCGCCGATGCCCGCGCCGACGGTCGAGCTCGCGTTGGCCGCGCCGGAGACCAGTTTGTCGGCGATCTCCTCCGGGCCGAGCCCGGGGAAGTGCTTCCGCAGGGTGGCGAGGTCGCGGACGGGGACGCGCGGGGCCAGGTCGATGAGGCGGTCGGCCAGATAGCCGATGCCCGCCTTGGCTCCGTCGCCGCCGCGTTTCACGCCCTGCTTGACGCCTTCCACGCCGCGCCGGACGGCCTCGATGCGGGCGGCGTCGATCTTGATCCGGTCGAGCTGCGCGCGCGCCGGATTGGCCAGTCGCCTGACGGCGCCCGGCCTTCCGTGACGGCCCGCGTCACGGTCCTCGGCCGTCTCGGGGGCCGAGGTGCCTTCGGGGTCCCGCTCCGCGGGGAGCGGTGCCCGCTCCCGCCCCGGGACGGCGGCGGCTTCGAGCGAGGCCGTGGGGCCCCGCTCGTCGTCCGCCACGCCGGGGGAGGGCAGGGGGGCGGCCTGCTCGGCTTCGGGGGCCTCCTGGGCGCCCTCCGTCGGGCCGGTGCCGCCCTTGTGCGTCCGGGGCTTCACGGGAAGCCTCAGACGCCGCTTCCGGGACGGTGTGTCGCCTGCCACGGCCGCGCCTGACTCAGTCGCAGTCGCGGCAGATCGGCTGACCGTTCTTCTCGCGCGCCAGCTGGCTGCGGTGGTGCACCAGGAAGCAGCTCATGCAGGTGAACTCGTCGGCCTGCTTGGGCAGGACCCGGACGGCCAGTTCCTCGTTCGAGAGATCGGCGCCCGGGAGCTCCAGGCCCTCGGCGGCCTCGAACTCGTCGACGTCGACGGTCGAGGTCGACTTGTCGTTCCGACGAGCCTTGAGCTCTTCGAGGCTGTCCGAGTCGACGTCGTCGTCGGTCTTGCGTGGGGTGTCGTAATCCGTTGCCATGTCGCTCTCCCCCTCTGGGTGGTTGCGGTGTCTCAGCGCACGTAACGCGTGAGAGGTCGGACTTGTGCCCGACCTGAGGCGCAGATTTTGCCTCACATCAAGGTCTGTTACTCAATCGACACCCGTCCCGCGCTCTCACGAGTGATCGGGTACGAGTGGCGATGCGGACCGTACACGGTCCGCGGGGCGGCCCCGCAGGCCGCCACCCCGTGTACTTTCCGCCGCCCGATGTCCGGGAAACCCGGACTTTTCCGGGGTTTCCCCCGGAATTCACGGTCACGGAGCGCGACCTTCCGGGCACTCGCCCTTGTGATCGATCACACATGGCCGTCTCAGGACGGGGGCCCGGGAATTCCGCTCAAAGCGAACAGAACGGGCTTCGTCCTCGCAGTCTGTCAGATCGGCAGAGTGACGCGCATCACCAGTCCGCCGCCCTCGCGGGGCTCCGCGCCGATGCGCCCGCCGTGCGCCCGGGCCACCGAACGCACGATCGACAGGCCGAGGCCGACCCCCTTGTCGCTGCCGGTCCGCTCCTGGCGGAGCCTGCGGAACGGCTCGAAGAGGTTGTCGATCTCGTAGGCGGGGACCACCGGGCCCGTGTTGGCGACCACGAGCACCGCCTGGCCGTGCTGGACCTCGGTGGTGACCTCGACCCAGCCCCCTTCCGGGACGTTGTACCGCACGGCGTTCTGGAGCAGGTTCAGGGCGATCCGCTCCAGCAGGACGCCGTTGCCCTGGACGACGACCGGGGCCCGCTCGCCGCGGATCTCCACGCCCTTCGCCTCGGCCTCGCCGTGCACCTGGTCGACGGCCCGCTCGGCGACCTCGGCCAGGTCGACGGGTTTGCGCTCCACGATCTGGTTGTCGCTGCGGGCGAGCAGCAGCAGGCCCTCGACCAGCTGCTCGCTGCGCTCGTTGGTGGCGAGCAGGGTCTTGCCGAGCTGCTGGAGCTCCACCGGGGCCCCCGGGTCGGAGAGGTGGACCTCCAGGAGGGTGCGGTTGATCGCCAGCGGGGTGCGCAGCTCGTGCGAGGCGTTGGCGACGAAGCGCTGCTGGGCGGTGAAGGCCCGCTCCAGGCGCTCCAGCATCTCGTCGAAGGTGTCGGCGAGCTCCTTCAGCTCGTCGTCCGGCCCGTCCAGCTCGATCCGCCGGGACAGGTCGGAGCCGGCCACCTGGCGGGCGGTCCGGGTGATCCGGCCGAGCGGCGAGAGCACCCGGCCGGCCATGGCGTAGCCGAAGGCGAAGGCGATGATGCTCAGCCCGACCAGGGCGAAGAGCGAGCGGCGCAGCAGGTCCTCCAGGGCCTGGTCCTGCTGGTGCTTGAGACAGGCGGAGACGGCCGTGTTGAGCTGTTCCCCGGTGCCCTGCACGGGCAGCTCGCACCAGGAGGTGGTGGGCTGCACCTTGCCCTCGACGACCTTGAAGGGCAGCTGGCTGACGCTCTCGGTGACGGCCTGGGCCGTGAAGAGGTAGATGATCGACAGCAGCAGGATGCCGGCGATCAGGAACATCCCGCCGTAGAGCAGCGTGAGCCGTATCCGGATGGTGGGCCGGAGCAGCGGCCTGACCGGGTCCCGGGGGTCCCAGGTGGGTTTCGGTGGCGCCTGGGGGTACGGCGCCGGAGTGGCGGCCATCCGCTCAGATCCGGTAGCCGGAGCCGGGGACGGTGACGATGACGGGCGGCTCGCCCAGCTTGCGGCGCAGGGTCATGACGGTGACCCGGACGACGTTGGTGAACGGGTCGGTGTTCTCGTCCCAGGCCTTCTCCAGGAGCTGCTCCGCGGAGACGACGGCGCCCTCGGAGCGCATCAGCACCTCCAGGACGGCGAACTCCTTGGGGGCGAGCTGGACCTCCCGGCCGTCCCGGAAGACCTCGCGGCGGTTGGGGTCGAGCTTGATGCCGGCGCGCTCCAGGACCGGCGGCAGCGGCACGGAGGTGCGGCGGCCGAGGGCCCGCACGCGCGCGGTGAGCTCGGTGAAGGCGAAGGGCTTGGGCAGGTAGTCGTCGGCGCCCAGCTCCAGGCCCTCGACCCGGTCGCTGACGTCGCCGGAGGCGGTGAGCATCAGGATGCGGGTGGGCATGCCCAGCTCGACGATCTTGCGGCAGACGTCGTCGCCGTGGACCAGGGGCAGGTCGCGGTCGAGGACGACGACGTCGTAGTCGTTGACCCCGACGCGCTCCAGGGCGGCGGCGCCGTCGTACACGACGTCGACGGCCATGGCCTCCCGGCGCAGTCCGGTGGCCACCGCATCGGCGAGCAGCTGCTCGTCCTCGACGACGAGTACGCGCACGTCGTTCTTCCTTCCTTCGACGCTCCGCCCGGCACGGACCGGTGGGCGATGATGAACACTGACTGTGCGTGTCCATCCTGCCCCGTACGCGCGTAAACCGGCTGTAAGGCGGCGGTGCGCGGCCGGCGGGGAGGCGGGCGCGCGCCGGGGGCGCGCGCGGCGGCCGCCAAGAATTCACCTGACTCGCGGGCCAGTTGAGGTTTCCGTGTTCCGAGGGGTGGGGAGGAGGTCTCCACACCCCGCGATCACGCCCTGTCAGTGGCACGCCCACGGCTCTTCCGTCCCCCGGGAGCGACGCAGGACGCGATCCGTTCACCCCCGGCACGCCCCCGTGCCGCCGGACCCATGAGGAGGGGCGCATGGACGCTTTCACCGCAGGGCTGCTGCACCGCATCAGGACCACGCAGTCGGACCTCTCGCGGGCCCGCGAGACCGGCGACGAGTACCTCGCGGAGGTCGAGCAGGCCGAGCTGGAGGACCTGCACCGCCTGGCCGCGGAGCACGGCGTGGAGGTCGCGACGGTCTGCGCGCAGAGCGCCTGAGCGGCGCACTCCCCCCGGAGTGCGCGCGGCGGTGCCCCGGAGCCGGCCGGCTCGACCTCCGCGAGGTACT
>NZ_JBEZUZ010000080.1:0-38334 GCF_040636735.1 Streptomyces sp. NPDC035033
ACGCCGCCGAACTGGCCCGCCAGACCGCCCGCCACCTGGGCGGCGCCCTGCGCGAACCCGTCACCGTCGGCGCCTCCGCGCCCGTACCGGACCCGACCTGGCTCCCCGAGCCCGGCACCACCGCCGAACGCGGCGACACCCTCCTGCGCGTCGACGACCGGCCGGTGGTGCTGCTGTACGGCACCCTGCCGATGTACCGCGACCTGGGGCGCCCGCGGACCGCCACGCCACCGGACGCGGACACGGGCACGGGTACGGGCACGGGTACGGGCACGGGTACGGGCACGGGTACGGGCACGGACACGGGTACGGGCGAAAACACGGGTACGGGAACAGGCACGGGCAAGGGCGCGGCCGGCGCGACTCCCCCGCCCGCCCCTCCCTTCGCCCCCACGCCCGCGCCCACGCCCTCCCCCGCGCCCCTGCGCGGCATGGACGTCCTCCAGTTCGAGTCCAACCTCGCCGCCCTCGGCTACACCGGCTTCACGGTCGACGAGGAGTTCACCGCCGGCACCGAGCGCGCGGTGAAGCGCTGGCAGCGGGCGCTCGGGCTGCCCGAGACGGGCCGGGTCGGCCTCGGGGACGTCGTGTACGCCTCCGGCCGCATCCGCCTCGGCCAGGCCGGGGTCCGTCCCGGCCAGCCCGCCGGGGAGTCCGTGCTGACCTTCACCGGCTCGTCCCGCAAGGTCACCGTCCAGGCCGCCGCCGAGGAGACCGCCTGGGCAGTCCGCGGCACCGCCGTCACCGTGACCCTGCCCGACGGGCGCACGGTCGCGGGCGAGGTCGCCGGCGTCGGCCGGAGGGCGAGCGCGCCCGAGGGCGGCCGGGCCGGCGCCCCGCCGACCGTCCCGGTCACCGTCGCCATCGCCGACCAGCGGGCCCTCGGCCGGCTGGAGGGCGGCCCGGTCACCGTCGCCCACGTGGGCCGCGAGCGGGCGGACGTGCTCGCCGTGCCGGTCGCAGCCCTGGTCGCCCTGGCCGAGGGCGGCCACGGCCTGGAGACCGCCGGGGGACGCTTCGTCACGGCCCGCACCGGCCTCTTCGCCGACGGGATGGTCGAGGTGAGCGGCCCCGGGGTCCACGAGGGCCTGAAGGTGAGGATGCCCCGGTGAGCGCCCCCGCACCGGCGCCGGTCGTCGAGTTCCGCTCGGTGTCGAAGACGTACCCCGGCGGCGTCGCGGCCGTCCGGGACGTCAGCCTGGCCGTCGGCCGCGGCGAACTCCTCGCCGTCGTCGGCCCGTCGGGCTCCGGCAAGTCCAGCATGCTGCACCTGATGGGCAGTCTGGACGTGCCGACGTCCGGGCGGGTCCTGGTCGACGGGCACGACGTGGCCCGGCTCTCCGACCGGGAGGTGTCGGCGCTGCGGGCGACCCGGATCGGCTTCGTCTTCCAGCAGTTCCACCTGGCGGTCGGCGTCCCGGTCCTGGACGCGGTCGCGGACGGCCTGCTGTACGCCGGGGTCCCGCGCCGCCGCCGCAGGGCGCGGGCCGCGGCCGCCCTCGCCCGGGTCGGGCTGCGCCACCGCGTCCACCACCTGCCGCACCAGCTCTCCGGCGGCGAACGCCAGCGGGTCGCGGTGGCCCGGGCGGTCGTCGGCGAACCGGCCGTGCTGCTCGCCGACGAACCGACCGGCAACCTCGACTCCGCCTCCGGGGCGGCCGTCCTGGAGCTCCTGCGCGAGCTGAACGCGGCCGGCACCACGGTCGTGGTCATCACCCACGACCGGGACGTCGCCGCCGCGCTGCCCCGCCGGATCGAACTGCGCGACGGCCGGATCGTCGCCGACACCGCCCCGCACGCCCTCCGCACCCCGCCCGGCGGCCCGTACGCGACAGGAGCATCCGCATGACCGACCGGCCGCGGGCCGCCCGGCTCCGCCCCGGGGACGCCGTCCGCCTCGGCGGCACCGGGCTGCGCACCCGCCCCCTGCGGGCCTTCCTCTCCGCGCTGGGGATCGCGATCGGCGTCGCCGCGATGATCGCGGTGGTCGGCGTCTCCGCCTCCGGCCGGGCCGAGGTGGACCGCCGGCTCGACGCGCTCGGCACCAACCTCCTCCGGGTCGAGCCCGGCACCTCCCTGGCCGGCGACCGGGCGAAGCTGCCGGCGGACGCGGTCCGCATGATCCGCCGCGTCCCGCCGGTCCTGGAGGTCGCCGCCACCGGCGGTACCCGGGCGAAGGTCTACCGCAACGAGCGGATCCCGGAGGGCCGGACCGGCTCGCTGACCGTCCGGGCCGCCGACGGGGACCTGCTCGCCGCCGTCGGCGGCCGGATCGGCCGGGGCCGCTGGCTGGACGCGGCGACCGAGCGCTATCCGGCGGTCGTCCTGGGCGCCACCGCCGCCCAGCGCCTCGACGTCCGCACGCCCGGCACCCGGCTGTGGATCGGGGGCCGCTGGTTCTCGCTGGTCGGCGTCCTCGACCCGGTGCCGCTCGCGCCGGAGCTGGACGGGGCCGCGCTCGTCGGCGGGCCGGCCGCCCGCACGTACCTGGGGTTCGACGGGCATCCGTCGACCGTGTACGTCCGTGCCGAGGAGCACGCCGTCACGGCGGTGCGGTCGGTGCTCGCCGCGACCGCCGACCCCGCCCGCCCCGGCGAGGTCCAGGTCTCCCGGCCCTCCGACGCGCTCGCCGCCCGCGAGGCGACGGAGTCGGCGCTGACCGGGCTGCTGCTCGGCCTCGGCGGGGTCGCGCTGCTCGTCGGCGGGGTCGGCGTGGCCAACACGATGGTGATCTCCGTCCTGGAGCGCCGCCCCGAGATCGGGCTGCGGCGGGCGCTCGGCGCGACCCGGGGGCAGATCCGGGGCCAGTTCGTCACGGAGTCGCTGCTGCTGTCGGCGCTCGGCGGACTGGGCGGCACCCTGCTCGGCGCCCTCGTCACGGGCGTGTACGCGGTGGGCCGGGGCTGGCCGGCGGTCGTCCCGGCGTGGGCGACGGCCGCCGGCCTCGGGTGCACGCTGGTGATCGGCGCGCTCGCGGGCCTCTGGCCGGCGGTCCGGGCGAGCCGCCTCGCGCCGACGGCGGCCCTGTCCGGCACCTGACCGCACGTCACGGAGAGCGGCGCCACGCGTTCCCCGAGGGCCCGGAATTCCCTTTCCCGGGTCCTCGGCGCGGATTCCACGGCACGGAATTCAAAAATCCGCACCGTTTTCCCCCTCCCCTTCCGCGCGCGGCGCTCCGGGGAACAGCACGGTGAACACCGAGCCCTTTCCCGGCTCGCTCGCCGCCGTGACCGTCCCGCCGTGGTCGGCGACGATCCGCCGGCAGATGGAGAGGCCGAGGCCGCTGCCGCCGGTGGCCCGGCCCCGGGCCGCGTCCGCCCGCCAGAAGCGGTCGAAGAGGTACGGGAGGTCGGCGGCCGGGATGCCCTCGCCGGTGTCCCGCACGGCGATCCGCACCCGGCCGTCCGCCCGGCCGAGCTCCAGCCGGACCGAGCCGCCCGCCGGGGTGTGCCGCACGGCGTTGCCGACCAGGTTGCCGAGCGCCTGCCGGAGCCGGTCGGGGTCCCCGTGCAGGCGGACCGCGCCCGGCCCCGGGCCGGTCACGGTCAGCTCGACCCCGGCGGCCGCGGCGCGGGCGCTGTGCGCGGTGCGGCAGGCGTCGAGGAGTTCGCGGGCGTCGAGGGCGCGCCGGTGGTAGGTGAGGGCGCCGGCCTCGGCGAGCGCCAGGTCCTGGAGGTCGTCGACGATCCGCTGCTGGAGCAGGACCTCCTCGTGGAGCGAGTCGAGGAGGTCGGGGTCGGCCTCCAGGACGCCGTCGCGCAGGGCCTCCAGGTAGCCGCGGAGGTTGGCGAGCGGGGTGCGCAGCTCGTGGGCGATGTCGCCGACGAGCCGGCGCTGGCGCTCCTCGCTGGCGGCGAGGGAGTCGGCCATGCGGTTGAAGGCGCGGCCGAGTTCGCCGATCTCGTCCCGGCCGGCGGCGGGCACCCGGCGGCCGAGGTCGCCCTCGCCGAGGCCGCGGGTGGCGGTGGTGAGGGCGCGTACGGGGCGGAGCACGGCGCGGCTGAGGAGCACCGCGCAGCCGAGGGCGGCGAGGACGACGCCGGCGGCGACGGCGACGGCGGGCCCGACGGCGAGGGTGCGGCCGGCGTCGTCGACGGCGCCGAGGCGGACGGTGAGGGGCTGGGGGGCGACGGCGGCGGTCCGTTCGGCGAAGACCCGGCGCAGACAGGCGTGCAGGGCGTCGGCGGGGCCGTTCCGGCAGGGCTCGGTGGCGGCGAACTCGGCCTGGTGGACGCCGGTGGGGGCGGTCTCGTCGCGGACGCAGGAGGCCGATCCGGCGGGGGCGCCGGGGGCCTTGCCGCCGTCCGCGAAGTCGGGCACGCCGAGGTCGCCGGGGGTGGTGGTGACGGTGTGGCCGGCGCGGGTGAGACAGGCCGCGTAGGTGACGCCGGTGCCGTACCGGAAGACGGCGGTGGCGGTCGTCTTGGCGAGGCCGAGGGCGGAGAGGCCGGCGGGCAGTTCGAGCCGGGGCCGGGGGTCGACGAGGAAGGGCGGGGCGGTGGTGCCGGGGCGGGGGGCGCGGCCGAGGAGGGCGTCGGAGTCGGCGACCGGCCCCGCCTCGGTCGCGACGCGGATGCGCTGGCCGGTCTCCTCGGCGAGGGAGCGGACGAGGGGGAGGACGCCGTCCCAGGTGCCGTGGGTGGCGCCGTGGGCGCGCAGCCCCTCGGTGATGCGGGTGAGGGAGCGCTGGTCGGCGGCGGCGGACTCGCGGACCTGGCCGGCGGCCTCGCGGAGGGTGAGCCAGGCGGTGGCGGCGGTGGCCGCGGCGGCGACGAGGAGGACGAGGGCGAGGACCCGGAGGCGGAAGCTCACGGCCGCTCCGCGCCGGCGCCGTCCGGTGCCGTGTCGGCGATCCGGTAGCCGCGTCCGTACACGGTCTCCAGGTAGCGGGGGCGGGCCGGGTCGGGTTCGAGCTTGCGGCGGAGGTTGCGCACGTGGGCGTCGACGGTGCGCTCCAGGACGTCGCTGTCGAAGCCGAAGACCCGCTCGATGATCAGGGCCCGGGTGAAGACCCGCCCGGGTTCGCGGACCAGGGCCTCCAGGACGGCGAACTCCTTGGCGGTGAGGGCGACCGGGCGGCCCTCGACGGTGACCTCGAAGCGGGCGGCGTCGAGGGTGATGCCGCCGGCCCGGATCAGCTCGGGCGGGGCGGCGGCGCCGGCGCGGGAGCGGCGCAGCAGGGCGCGGACCCGGGCGGTGAGCTCGCGGGGGCTGTAGGGCTTGGTGAGGTAGTCGTCGGCGCCGAGGTCGAGGCCGAGGAGCAGGTCCTCCTCGGTGCTGCGGGCGGTGAGCAGCAGGATCGGCACGTCGCACCCCTCGGAGCGGAGGATGCGGCAGACGTCGAGGCCGTCGACGGCGGGCAGCATGACGTCGAGGACGACGAGGTCCGGCCGGGCCGACCGGATCCTCTCCAGCGCGGTCCGGCCGTCCGCGACGACCTGGACGGAATTCCCTTCCCTTTCCAGATAGAGGCGGATGAGCCGGGACTGCTTCTCGTCGTCCTCGGCGATCAGAATGCGCGCGCTCAAGAATTCTCCCCACCCGGGCCGCGTATTTCGACGAAACGGTACCCCGGGCGGGAGCGGCCGGCTCCTAGAGCTCGTACACGGCGGTGACGGGGGCGTGGTCGCTCCACCGCTCGGCGTGGGTGGCGGCCCGCTCGACGTACGCCTTGACGGCCTTGGCGGCCAGGCCGGGGGTGGCCATCTGGTAGTCGATGCGCCAGCCGGCGTCGTTGTCGAAGGCGCGGCCCCGGTAGGACCACCAGGAGTACGGCCCCTCCTGGTCGGGGTGGAGGGCCCGGACGACGTCGACGTAGCCGCCGTCGGCCTCGTCGAGGACGCGGGTGAGCCACGCGCGCTCCTCCGGGAGGAAGCCGGCGCTCTTGCGGTTGGCCCGCCAGTTCTTGAGGTCGGCCTCGTGGTGGGCGATGTTCCAGTCGCCGCAGACGACGACCTCGCGCCCGTCGGCGGCGGCGCGGACCCGCAGCTCCTTGAGGTAGGGCAGGAACTCGCCCATGAAGCGGTACTTCTCGTCCTGCTTCTCGGTCTCCGCCTCGCCGGAGGGGAGGTAGAGGCTGGCGACGGTGACGCCGGGCAGGTCGGCCTCGACGTACCGGCCGGAGCCGTCGAACTCGCTCGACCCGAAGCCGACCCGGACGGCGTCGGGCTCGCGCCGCAGGTAGAGGGAGACGCCGGCGCGCCCCTTGGCGGCGGCGGGGGCGTGGGCGGTGAACCAGCCCTCGGGGGCCCGCACCTCGGCGGGCAGCTGCGCCTCCTCGGCGCGCACCTCCTGGAGGCAGACGGCGTCGGCGGAGGTGCCCGCCAGCCATTCGACGAAGCCCTTCTTGGCGGCGGCACGGAGGCCGTTGACGTTCGCGCTGGTGACAGTGAACATCCCGGGAGAATACCGACACCCCGCACTCGCATACACGTACGATGACCGCCATGCACATCCAGCCGACGCCGTACGACCACCCCGACGCCGTGAAACTGCAGGACGCGGTGCAGGCCGAATACGCCGTCCGCTACGCCGGCGAGGGCGACGCCACCCCGCTCGACCCGTCGATGTTCCGCCCGCCGCACGGCCTCTACCTCCTCGCGTACGACCCCGAGGGCCGGCCCGTCGCCAGCGGCGCCTGGCGCCGCCAGGACGAGAACGAGGAGGGGTACGCGGACGGGGACGCCGAGCTGAAGCGGATGTACGTCATACCCGAGGCGCGCGGCCTGGGCCTGGCCCGCCGCCTCCTCGCCGTCCTGGAGGACGACGCCCGCGCCGCCGGCCGGACCCGCATGGTCCTGGAGACCGGCACGGCCCAGCCCGAGGCCATCGCCCTCTACGCCTCCAGCGGGTACGAGCCGTGCGCCAAGTTCGGCCTCTACCGCCACCACGACAGCAGCCGCTGCTTCGCGAAGCCGCTGGTCTGATCCCGCCCGCCGGCGCCCCCGGGCGCCGGCACTCCGCGTCCCGCCCCCGGAAACGACGAGATCCCGCCCGATCTTTCGATCGGACGGGATCCCGTCTTCCGCTGGTGGACCTGAGGGGATTCGAACCCCTGACCCCCTCGATGCGAACGAGGTGCGCTACCGGACTGCGCCACAGGCCCCTGCGACGTGTGAAACATTAGCATCCCGATCGACGAGAAGAAAAATCGCTTCCGCCGCAGGTCAGATGAGGACCCGTCCGGGCCCGCTCATTCGTTGGCGGCGCGGGGCCGCTCGTCGTCGGCGTGGTCGGCGTACTGGTCGAAGAGCGGGGTGCGGCCCTGGTCGCGGCCGCGGCGCGGCGGGGCCGGGCGGCGGCGCGGGGCGGGCGAGGCGGCCGGGGGCTGCTCGGCGGCGGTCGAGGAGCGGGCCGCGCTCCAGGTCTCCGGGTCGGTGACGTCCACGCCGTTGGAGGCGCGCGGGGCGACCGGCGCGGTGACGTAGGTGGGCAGCGGCACCGGCACCGGGTCCCAGCTGTCGCCGCGGGCCGGGCCGCGCTCGCGCTGCTGGTCCACCCACTCGGCGTGGTCGGTCTGCTCGACCAGGGCGCGCCGGTCGGCCTCCTGCGGGGAGACGGCGGGGGCGGGCGAGGGCTCCGGGGCGGGCGCGGCCGCGCGGCTCTCGCGGAGCCGGGCGGCGGCGGCCTCGGCGCGGCGCCGGTCCATCACGTAGACGAAGCGGCGGCGCTCCTGGCCGCGCAGGTGGACGATGTAGGCGCTGAGCAGCACGGCGGGGACGCCCGGCGCCCACAGGAAGGCGACGCCGCCGACGGCGGCGACCACGGCCCCGAGGGTGAAGGCGGAGAAGAGCACGATCGTGGTGCGCCGGCGGCGCGCCAGGACCTTGCCGCGGCGGGCCCGCTCGGCGGCGCCGGCGGCGGGGCGGGCGGGCGCCGGCTCGGGGGCCGGTTCCGGCTCGGGGCCGGGCAGCTCCAGGCGCGCCTCGGTCCTGGCCGGAGGCGCGGAGAAGGCCCGGACGTCGACCGAGCTCAGATGCTCGGTCGCCGCGTCCGGGTCCACGTCGGGCGTCGCCTCCCGGGCCGTACGGTCCCGCTCGCGGAGCTCCTTGGCGTACCGGCGCTCCATGCCCGCCCGTCCGGACAGCAGCCGGATGGCGGTGCTGAAGCGTTCCGTCGGACGGGCCTCGTTCAGCTCGTCCTGCCTGCGGAGCCACATCGGCACCAAGTAGGCGGCCCAGGCCCCGACGATGACTGCGTAGATGAGGCCGCTGCTGCTCACGCCTCACACGGTAGAGGGGTTCGCGACGGGGCATCGGCCAATTGGCCCGGTGTGTCGCACGATCTGGCTGATATCACTGAACTTTTTTGTGATTGTTCAGATCGATCGGTGTTCATATGCCGCCGAAATTCGAACAGTTATGTGATTACGGGTTCAGGCGGCCTCTCGGCGCCGGGTCCGGTGCCACCGGGCGAGCAGCCCCTCCGGAATCTCCTCCGCCGTCAGCGCGAAGACCAGGTGGTCCCGCCAGGCCCCGTCGATGTGCAGATAGCGCGGCCGCAATCCCTCTTCCCGGAAGCCGAGTTTCTCCACCACCCGGCGCGAGGGGACGTTCTCCGGCCGGATGCACACCTCCACGCGGTGCAGCCCCACCGTCCGGAAGCAGTGGTCGGTGGCGAGGGCGACCGCCGTCGGCATCACCCCGCGCCCGGCCACCTCGCTGTCCACCCAGTAGCCCACGTGCCCCGAGCACATCGAGCCCCAGGTGATCCCGGCCACCGTCAACTGCCCGGCCATCCGCCCCCGGTACTCGACGACGAACGGCAGCATCCGCCCCGCGTTCGCCTCCGCCCGCAGGTGGCGCACCATCTGACGGTAGGTGGGGCGCTGCGCGGGCGGCATGCCCGGCGCGGGCGGCGGGACCGTCGCCTCCCAGGGGCGCAGCCACTCGCGGTTGCGGCGGTTCACCTCCCGCCACTCCTTCTGGTCGCGCATCCTTATCGGGCGGAGCAGCACGTCTCCGTCGACGAGGACGACCGGCCAGGCCGCGGTCATGACGCCGGGCCCGCTTCCGCCGGTCTCGGGTGGTCGCCGCCGCGGATCTGGTCCACGGCGTGCCGCAGCAGCGGCTCCAGGACGGCGAGCCCGTCCCGCACCCCGCCGGTCGAACCCGGCAGGTTCACGATCAGCGTGCCCCCGGCGACGCCGGCGAGGCCGCGGGAGAGCGCCGCCGTCGGCACCTTCTCCCGGCCGTAGGCCCGGATCGCCTCCGGGATCCCGGGGATCTGCCGCTCCAGGACGCGGGCGGTGACCTCGGGCGTCTCGTCGGTCGGCGAGATGCCGGTGCCGCCGGTCGTCAGGATGACGTCGTACCCGGCGGCGATCCCGGCCCGCAGCGCCGCCTCGACGGGCGCCCCGTCCGGGACCACCCGCGGCCCGTCCACCGCGAAGCCCATCGCGCGCAGCCCCTCGGCGATCAGCGGCCCGCCCCTGTCCTCGTAGACCCCGGCGGAGGCCCGGTTGGAGGCGGTGACGACGAGCGCCGCGTACGGGGCGGTCGGGGCGCCGCCCACGTCCGCGGCGGGGGCCGCCGGCGCCGTCTCCGCCTGGTCGTGCGCGCCCGCGACCCGGCCGCCGCGCGTCACGCCTCGCCCCGGGTCCAGTGGCCCGACTTGCCGCCGGTCTTCTCCTCCACCCGCACGTCGGAGATGACCGCGCCCTTGTCGACCGCCTTCACCATGTCCACGACCGTCAGCGCGGCCACCGACACGGCGGTCAGCGCCTCCATCTCGACGCCCGTGCGGTCCGTGGTCCTGACCGTCGCCAGGATCTCCACGGCGTCGTCCGCGACCGACAGGTCGAGCGTCACGCCGGAGACGGCCAGCGGGTGGCAGAGCGGGATGAGGTCGGGGGTCCTCTTCGCGCCCATGATCCCGGCGATCCGGGCGGTGGCCAGCGCGTCGCCCTTCGGCACGCCCTCGCCGCGGAGCAGTTCGATGACGCGCGGCGAGACGAGGACCCGCCCGCTGGCCCGCGCGGTGCGGGCCGTGACGTCCTTGGCGGAGACGTCGACCATGCGGGCCGCCCCCGCCTCGTCGATGTGGGTGAGACCTTGCTGCGTGCTCATGGCCGTGACACTCCCGGTCGCTGTGTGGGACGACACACCGTACCCCCGACCCGCCCCCCTCAGCCGAGGAGGACCACGTCCAGCTCCTCGCCCGGCTCCGCCCCGTCCCGGTCCTCCGGGACGACGAGCAGGCAGTCGGCGTGGGCGAGGGCCGCGACCAGGTGGGAGCCGGCGCCGCCCACGGGGGTGACGGTGCCGGACCCGGCGTCGTACCTCCCCCGGAGGAACTGGCGGCGGCCGGGCGGCGAGGAGAGCGGCGCGTCCGCCTCCAGGGTGGCCCGGACGACCGGCCGGTGCAGCTCCTCCAGGCCCATCAGGGCCCGGATCGCGGGCCGGACGAAGAGCTCGAAGGAGACGTACGAGGAGACCGGGTTGCCCGGCAGGGCGAGCAGCGGGATCTGCTCGGGGCCGATCGCGCCGAAGCCCTGCGGCTTGCCCGGCTGCATGGCCAGCTTGCGGAAGTCGACCTGCCCGTCGGCGGTGAGGGCCTCCTTCACCACGTCGTAGGCGCCGACGCTGACGCCGCCGGTGGTGACGATCAGGTCGGCCCGGATCAGCTGGTCCTCGATGGCGGCGCGCAGCGACTCGGCGTCGTCGGCGACCGCGCCGACCCGGTAGGCCAGGGCGCCCGCGTCCCGGGCGGCGGCGGCCAGGGCGAAGCTGTTGGAGTCGTGGATCTGGCCCGGGCCCAGTTCCTCGCCGGGCTGGACGAGTTCGCTGCCGGTGGAGAGGACCACCACGCGGGGGCGCGGCCGGACCGTCACCGTGCCCCGGCCGATCGCCGCGAGCAGACCGAGCTGCGGCGGTCCGAGGACCGTGCCCGCCGCGAGGGCGAGCTCCCCGGCCCGCACGTCGCTGCCGGCCCGGCGCACATGGGCGCCCGCCTCCGCAGCGCGGTGCACCCGCACCTCGCCGGCCGCGCCCTCCGGGGCGGCGCTCGCGGCCCGCATGCCGGTGGCCGCGCCCTCGCCGGCGCCGCCGTCGGTCCACTCGACGGGGACGACGGCCTCGGCGCCCGGCGGCAGCGGGGCTCCGGTCATGATCCGGGCGGCCTGCCCGGGGCCGACCTCCGGCAGCCCGCCGGCGCCCGCGGCGACGTCGCCGACGACGGTGAGGACCGCGGGGAACTCCCCGGTCGCGCCCGCCACGTCGGCGACCCGGACCGCGTACCCGTCCATGGAGCTGTTGTCGAACGGCGGCAGCGCCGCCGGCACCGTCACGTCCTCGACCAGGACGCAGCCCTGCGCGTCGAGCAGCTGGAGCTCGATCGGGTCGAGCGGGCCGACGGTGGCCAGGATGTCGGCCAGGTGCTCGTCGACCGACCACAGGCGCGTCCCGGCACCGCCCGGGCCCGCGCAGGGATCGCCCGGACCGTGGCCGTGGCCGTCGTGGTCCTGGTGCTCCTGGGACGGTGCCGTCTCGCTGCTCAAGGTCCTACATCTCCTCGCTGACGTATCTCCGGAGCCAGGCCCGGAAGTCCGGTCCCAGATCTTCACGTTCGCACGCGAGTCTGACAATGGCACGCAGATAGTCGCCGCGGTCGCCGGTGTCATAGCGGCGCCCCTTGAAGACGACGCCGTGCACCGGTCCGCCGAGCTTCTCGTCGCCCGCCAGCTTCTGGAGGGCGTCGGTCAGCTGGATCTCGCCGCCCCGGCCCGGCTCGGTCTCGCGCAGCGTGCCGAAGACCGCCGGGTCGAGCACGTAGCGGCCGATGACCGCGTAGCTGCTGGGCGCCTCGGCCGGCTCCGGCTTCTCCACCAGGTCCGTCACCCGCACCACGTCGCCGTCGGCGGTCGGCTCGACCGCCGCGCAGCCGTAGAGGTGGATCTGCGAGGGCTCGACCTCCATCAGCGCGATCACGCTGCCGCCCTCGCGCTCCTGGATCTCGACCATCCGCGCGAGGAGGGGGTCGCGCGGGTCGATCAGGTCGTCGCCGAGGAGGACCGCGAAGGGCTGGTCGCCGACGTGCGGGGCCGCGCACAGCACCGCGTGCCCGAGGCCGCGGGGGGCGCCCTGGCGCACGTAGTGCATGGTGGCGAGGTCGTTGGACTCCTGGACCTTGGAGAGGCGCTCGTCGTCCCCCTTGCGGGCCAGCGCCTCCTCCAGCTCGTAGTTCCGGTCGAAGTGGTCCTCCAGGGGACGCTTGTTCCGGCCGGTGATCATGAGCACGTCGGAGAGCCCGGCGGCGACGGCCTCCTCGACGACGTACTGGATCGCCGGCTTGTCGACGACCGGCAGCATCTCCTTCGGGGTCGCCTTGGTCGCCGGAAGGAAGCGGGTGCCCAGACCGGCGGCCGGGATGACAGCCTTGCTGATCCGGCCTGGCCGGGGGAACTGCTGATTCATACGGGCACCTTAGCCGCTGGGGAATGAGAGAAAGATGGGGTTCCGATTAACTTTCTCCGCATAAAGACGGTTACGAGAGATTCCTGAGGACCCGCCATGCAGAAAGAGGCTTCCGATTTGTCCGAAAAGGCACTGCTGCGCCGCCGGCTGCTCGACGGGCGCGCCGCCCTCACCCCCGACGACCTGGCCGGGGCGGCGAAGGCCCTGGCCGAGAACGGCCTCGGACTGCCCGAACTGGCCGGGGCCGCCACCGTCGCCGCGTACGTCTCGGTCGGCCGCGAGCCCGGCACGCGCGTGCTGCTCGACGCCCTCCACGCGCGCGGGGTGCGGGTCCTGCTGCCGGTGCTGCTGCCCGACAACGACCTGGACTGGGCCGCGTACGAGGGGCCGGAGGCGCTGACGCGGGCCGGCCGCGGGCTGCTCGAACCGACCGGTCCCCGGCTCGGCCCGGACGCCGTGCGCACGGCGGACGCGGTGCTGCTGCCGGGCCTCGCGGTGGACGCGCGCGGCATGCGGCTGGGCCGGGGCGGCGGCTCGTACGACCGGGTCCTCGCCCGGCTCGCCCGCGCCGGGAAGGACCCGGCCCTGGTGGTGCTCCTCTACGCGGACGAGGTGGTCGCGCGGGTCCCGGAGGAACCGCACGACCACCCCGTGCACGCGGTGGTCACCCCGGACGGGGTGGCCCGTTTCCGCCGTTCCTGATCACGGAACGAGCGGCTTCCGGCCGTTCCTGATCACGGCTTGAGCGTCAGCGTGTCCTTCGCCGCCGCGTCGACCGCCGCCTTGCCGTAGGGCCAGTCGTACAGCTCGCCCTCGGCCCAGGCGTCCGTCTGGTCCGTGTAGTTGTCGTGGAAGGCGTGGCCGGAGGCGCCGGTCAGGTTGATCCACCGGGACCTGTCCCAGTCGCCGACGTTGACGACCATCCGCATCGACGGCACCCAGATGACCTCGTAGCCGCCGGCCGCGTTCCAGCCGGTGGCGTCGACCGCCGCCTCGCCGCCGCCGAGGTTCCACGGGCCGCGGTTGAGCAGCTTCTGGACCGCGCCGGGACCGGCGGTGCCGAGGGTCTGGTTCTTCAGGTTCAGCTGGTGCAGCCGGCCCCAGCTCCAGGTGGAGACGTCCTTGCCGAGCTTGGCGGTCAGCTCCCAGCGGGCGTCCTTCATGGCGCGGGCGAGCAGCTGGTCACGGGTCTCGGTGGCCGGGTCGGTGCGGGTGGCGGGGGTGCTCCACCAGGGGCTCTTCTCCTGCTTGAGGAGCGGGCGGACCACCTCGTACCAGCGGTCGCCGCCGTCCGGCTGCGCCGAGTCGGGGTCGCGCTCGCCGCACTCGCGGACCAGCTTGTTCTGCTCGTCGACCGGGCCGGTGGCGTCGACCGGGCGGACGTTGACGCAGTCGCCCTCGGCGCGCACCTCCTTGGGCAGCTTGTCGCCGAAGGAGAGCTTGAGGACGTTGCGCCAGACCGCGTTGAAGTAGGCGGCGGCGGCCGAGTCGGGCTCCTGGGTGTAGTCCCAGCCCTCCAGCAGCTTCTGCGCCTCGCGGACGTGCGGGTCGGAGATGTCGATCTTCAGCAGGAGCGGGTTGAGCAGGGTCGCGATCTCGCTGCGGTTGTCCGTCTGCATGGTCCGCATGTCGTCCGGCGAGATCTTGCCGCCGTCCTTGGTCTTCGACTCGATGAGGTCGTTGATCCGCTGGCTGCGCGAGCCGTAGCCCCAGTCCTTCGTGAGCAGGTCGTCGTACCGCTCCGGGGAGATCACGGCCTGGTTGGCGGTGACGATGTAGCCGCGCTCCGGGTCGTACTCGTACGGCAGCTGCTCGAAGGGGATGTAGCCCTTCCAGCGGTACGAGGAGTCCCAGCCGGGCGCGGGCAGGGTGCCGTCGCCCTTGGCGCGGCGCGGGATCTTGCCCGGGGACTGGTAGCCGATGTGGCCCTCGGTGTCGGCGTAGACGAGGTTCTGCGAGGGGACCTCGAAGTTCTTCGCGGCGGCCCGGAACTCCTTGAAGTCCTGGGCGCGGTTGAGCGCGAAGATCGCGTCCATCGACCTGCCGGGCTGGAGGGCGGTCCACTGGAGGGAGACGCCGTAGCCCTCGGCGCGGTCGGGGGCGGAGTTGCCGACAGGGGCCTTCTGGCCGACCTTCTCCAGCTCGGTGGAGCGGTCGGAGACCAGCGGGCCGTGGTCGGTGGAGCGGACGGTGATGGTCCGGCTCTTCCCGCCGGCGACCTTGATGACCTCCTCGCGGGTATCGAACGGCTTGACCTTGCCGTCGACGAGGTAGCCCTCGGGGCTGACCTTCTCCAGGTAGAGGTCGGTGACGTCGGCGCCCAGGTTGGTGAGGCCCCAGGCGATGGAGTCGTTGTGGCCGATGATCACGCCGGGCATGCCGGAGAAGGTGTAGCCGGCGACGTCGTAGCGGCAGGTCGCGGAGACCGAGCGGCAGTGCAGGCCCATCTGGTACCAGAGGGACGGCAGCATCGGCGCGAGGTGCGGGTCGTTGGCGAGCAGCGGCTTGCCGGAGGTGGTGAGGTCGCCGGAGACGACCCAGGAGTTGGAGCCGATGCCGTTGCCGTTGGGGCCGAGCAGCGCGGGGACGCCGTCGAGGACGTCGGAGAGGCCCGACAGGGCGGCGAGCTGGGCGCTCGCGCCGCCGGAGCCCGCGGCCGCGCCCGTACCGGAGCCGCCGTCGGCCTCCTCGTCCTTGCCGGCCTCCGGGTCGAACTTCTTCGTCACCGGGTCGACCGTGCCGCGGTCGAGGATCGGCTGGTGGAGGTCGTACGGGTACTCCGGGTACAGCTGCTTGATCTGGGCCGGGGTCAGCCGGCTGGTGAGCAGCGAGCGGTCGATCTCGTCCTGCATGTTGCCGCGCAGGTCCCAGGCCATCGCCTTGAGCCAGGCGACCGAGTCGACCGGCGTCCACGGCTCGATCGCGTAGTCGTTGGTGAGGGCGAGGGCCGCGTACTCGACGGAGACGTCCTTCGGGGCCCGGTCCTTCAGGTAGGCGTTGACGCCCTCCGCGTACGCCTGGAGGTACTTCTTCGTCTCCGGCGTCAGGACCTTGTCGTACTCCTGCTGCGCGACCTGGCGCCAGCCGAGGGTGCGCAGGAAGGCGTCGGTGTCGACCTGGCTGTCGCCGAACATCTCGGAGAGGCGGCCGGCGGTGAGGTGCCGGCGGACGTCCATCTCGTAGAAGCGGTCCTGCGCCTGGACGTAGCCCTGGGCGCGGAAGAGGTCGGTCTCGTTGTCCGCGTAGATCTGCGGGATGCCGTTGGCGTCCCGCTTGACCTCGACGTCGCCGGAGAGCGAATCGAGCCGGACCTCGCCGGTGGTCTGCGGGAACGAGGCCCGGACGGTGCCCACCCCCCACCAGCCGCCGAAGGCGACGGCCCCGACCAGCGCAAGGACCAGGAGCAGGACGATCAGGCGGGCGCGCCTGCCTTTCTTCTTGGCGGGGGGCGCGGTCGTGTTGGAGGGCATCGCTGTCCTTCGAGGGGCAGGGTGGTCCTGGAGTACGGGAGCAACCTTAGGCGCAGCGCCCGAGGGGCCCGGACTCGGTGTCGGGGAGGAACCGGACCGATGACCGTATCGAAGGCCCCCGGGCGCGAAGAAGGCGTCAAGAAAACGTTAAAGATTAGGTAAGGTAACGAAGTACCGGCCGCTGGAGGAACGATCCGGCGTGCCCGCGAGGGGAAGGAACGGCGCACTGACTGTCCACCAGCTCAACGAACTCCTGCTGATCAGCTCGCTGGTGCTGCTGATCGCGGTCGCCGCCGTGCGGATCTCGTCCCGGAGCGGGCTCCCCAGCCTCCTGCTCTACCTCGGCATCGGCGTCGCCATCGGACAGGACGGCATCGGCAACGTCGCCTTCGACAACGCCGAGCTCACCCAGGTCATCGGCTACGCGGCCCTCGTCGTCATCCTCGCCGAGGGCGGTCTCGGCACCAAGTGGAAGGAGATCAGGCCGGCCCTGCCGGCCGCGGTCGTCCTCTCCACCCTCGGCGTCGCCGTCTCCGTCGGCATCACCGCCGCCGGCGCCCACTACCTCGTCGGCCTGGAGTGGCGCCAGGCGCTGATCATCGGCGCCGTCGTCTCCTCCACCGACGCCGCCGCCGTCTTCTCCGTGCTGCGCAAGGTGCCGCTGCCGTCCCGGGTGACCGGTGTCCTGGAGGCCGAGTCCGGCTTCAACGACGCCCCCGTCGTCATCCTCGTCGTCGCCTTCTCCTCCGCCGGACCGGTCGACGACTGGTACGTGCTCGTCGGCAAGATCGCCCTGGAGCTCGCCATCGGCGCCGGCGTCGGCCTCGCCGTCGGCTTCGTCGGCTCGTACGGGCTCAAGCACGTCGCCCTGCCCGCCTCCGGCCTCTACCCGATCGCCGTCATGGCCATCGCCGTCACCGCCTACGCGGCCGGCGCGCTCGCCCACGGCTCCGGATTCCTCGCCGTCTACCTGGCCTCGATGGTCCTCGGCAACGCCAAGCTGCCGCACGCCCCCGCCAACCGCGGCTTCGCCGAGGGACTCGGCTGGATCGCCCAGATCGGCATGTTCGTCCTGCTCGGCCTGCTCGTCACCCCGCACGAGCTGGTCCACGACTTCTGGCCGGCCGTCGTCATCGGCCTCGTCCTGACGATGGTGGCCCGGCCCATGGAGGTCCTGGTCAGCCTGCTGCCCTTCCGCATCCCCTGGCAGGAGCAGGCCCTGATGTCCTGGGCCGGCCTGCGCGGAGCCGTCCCCATCATCCTCGCCACCATCCCGATGGTGGGGCAGATCGAGGGCAGCGAGCGGATCTTCAACATCGTCTTCGTCCTGGTCGTCGTCTACACCCTCGTCCAGGGCCCGACCCTCCCCTGGCTCGCCCGCGCCCTCAAGCTCGGCGACTCCGCCGAGGCCGCCGACCTCGGCGTCGAGTCCGCCCCGCTGGAACGGCTCCGCGGCCACCTGCTCTCCGTCGCCATCCCCGAGGGCTCCCGGATGCACGGCGTCGAGGTCGCCGAGCTCCGCCTCCCCGCCGGGGCCGCCGTCACCCTCGTCGTACGGGACGAGGCCAGCTTCGTGCCCGGCCCGGCGACCGTGCTGCGCAAGAGCGACGAGCTGCTGGTCGTCGCCACCGACCCGGTGCGCGACGCCACCGAGCGCCGGCTCCGCGCGGTCGGCCGGGGCGGCAAGCTCGCGGGCTGGCTGGGCACCGGCGACGGGCGGGAGGCGGCCGCCGCCACGCCGGCCCGCTTCCACCTGCCGGGCACGGGGCACGAGAAGAAGCCGTCCCGTTAATCGTCGGCATTATTTCGGGGTCGAACGCGTTCCCTCCAGTGGAATCACAGGCGGGAACGCGCTTCTCCCTGTACCATGAAGGCACACTTGATCGAACCAACTCTGCCTGACGCAGAGCTGGCGCGACCGTATGGCGGCCGCGGCGCCCCTCCCGCAGTGGGGCCCGCCGGTATCTACCGCAGTTCCGCGCAAGAGGACAGCTCTCGGCGAGACCGGCACCACCGTGCCCGCGCGCTACCAGGCGGCAGAAAGGCAAGGACCGTGGCATCCACGGTCATCTCCGAGAAGCGTCCCGGTTACGGGCAGCTGCTGCGCACCCCCGGTGCGCTGTCGTTCCTGATCCCCGGGTTCGCCGCCCGGCAGCCCTTCGCGATGCTCACCATCGGCATCGTCCTGCTCGTCCAGCACACCACCGGCTCCTACGGCAGCGCCGGCGCCGTCGCCGCCGTCACCGGCGTCTCCATGGCGCTCTTCGCCCCGCAGAGCGGCAAGCTCGCCGACCGCTTCGGCCAGCGGGCCGTCCTCGTCCCGGGCGTCATCGTCCACTCCGCCGCGGTCTCGCTGCTCGTCGCGCTCGCGCTGGCCGGCGCCCCGCTGTGGGCGCTGTTCCTCGCCGCCGTGCCCGCCGGCGCCTCCGTCCCGCAGGTCGGCCCCATGGTCCGGGCCCGCTGGGCGGCCAAGCTGGACGGAACGCCGCTGATGCCGACGGCCGCGGCCTTCGAGTCCGTCACCGACGAGTTCACCTTCGTCGTCGGCCCCGTCCTCGCCACCGCCCTGTGCACCGGCGTCCACCCGGCCGCCGGCCTGATCACCGAGGCCGCCCTCACCCTCGTCGGCGGACTCTTCTTCGCCGCCCAGCGCGCCACCCAGCCGCCGCACGGCCTGCTCGCCGCCGCCGGCCGCGCCGACGGCGAACCGCACCGCTCCGCGCTCTCCGTCCCCGGCGTCCGCGTCCTGATCGTCGCCTTCCTCGGCATCGGCGCCGTCTTCGGCGGCATGCAGGTCTCGCTGACCGCGTTCAGCGAGGAGATCGGCAACCCCGGCGCCAACGGCCTGCTGTACGGCGTCTTCGCGGCCGGCAACATGCTCGCCGGCATCGCCATGGGCGCCGTCGCCTGGAAGACCGGCCCCCGCCGCCGCATGGTCCTGGGCTACGCCGGCCTCACCGTCGCCGCCTCCCTGCTGTGGACCGCGCACTCGGTGGTGCTGCTCGGCGCCCTCGGCCTCGTCGTCGGCCTGTGCATCGCCCCGGCTCTGATCACCGGTTACACCATCGTCGAGACCCTCATCCCGGCCTCCGCCCGGACCGAGGCGTTCACCTGGCTCACCGGCGCCGTCGCGCTCGGCCAGGCCCTGGCCGTCACGGTCGCCGGCCGCCTCGCCGACGCCCAGGGCTCCGGCGCCGGATTCCTCGTCCCGGCCGCCGGCACCGCCCTCGCCTTCGTCACCCTCGTCGCCCTGCGCGGGAAGCTCAAGCCGCGCGAGGCGAGCCGGGTCGCGGCACGTGGCGTCGGTCACCGCGTGCCGGTGGCGGTGGACTGAACCGGCGGAATACGTCACTATGGATCGTCGTTAGCACTCGATGAGTGTGAGTGCCAGGAGGAAGACTAGTGCCGACCTACCAGTACCAGTGCACCGAGTGCGGCGAGGGCCTTGAGGCGGTCCAGAAGTTCACGGATGACGCGCTGACGGAGTGCCCCGCCTGCCACGGCCGCCTCAAGAAGGTGTTCTCGGCCGTCGGCATCGTCTTCAAGGGCTCCGGCTTCTACCGGAACGACAGCCGCGGCGCCTCGTCCAGCAGCTCCCCGGCCTCGAAGAGCTCGACGTCCTCGTCGGCGTCCACCTCCTCGGCCCCGTCCGACTCGAAGCCGGCCTCGTCGACGTCCGCCCCGGCGTCCTCGTCGTCGTCCTCGACCCCGGCCGCCTGAGTCCGGCCGCACCCAGCACCACCGCCCGGCCCCGGCCCCCGCGAGGGGGACCGGGGCTCCGGCATGCCCGGGGCGGGCAGGGCCGGTGCGGCGGGACGGCAGGACGGGGCGGTACGGCGGGGCGGGACCGGCCGGGACGGTTCCGGCGGCGGAGGCGCTGCGTAGGGTGACGTCCATGGCGACGACTCCCGGCTCCAGCGCGGGCCCCGACGACGACCGGGCCGACCACTACGCCGAGATCGGCGTGATCGGCGGCTCCGGCTTCTACTCCTTCCTCGACGACGTCCGCGAGGTCCCCGTCACCACCCCCTACGGCGACCCCAGCGACTCCCTCTTCCTCGGCGAGGTGGCGGGCCGGCGGGTCGCCTTCCTCCCCCGCCACGGCCGCGACCACCGCATCCCCCCGCACCGCATCGACTACCGCGCCAACCTCTGGGCCCTCCGCTCCCTCGGCGTCCGCCAGGTCCTCGGCCCCTGCGCCGTCGGCGGGCTGCGCCCCGAGTACGGCCCCGGCACCCTCCTCGTCCCCGACCAGCTGGTCGACCGGACGAAGAACCGCGCCCAAACCTACTTCGACGGCGAACCGCGCCCCGACGGCGCCGTCCCGAACGTCGTCCACGTCTCCTTCGCCGACCCCTACTGCCCCGACGGGCGGCAGGCCGCGCTCAAGGCCGCCCGCGGCCGGGACTGGCAGGCCGTGGACGGCGGCACCCTCGTCGTCGTCGAGGGCCCCCGCTTCTCCACCCGCGCCGAGTCCCGCTGGCACGCCGCCAACGGCTGGTCCGTCGTCGGCATGACCGGCCACCCCGAAGCCGTCCTCGCCCGCGAACTCGGCCTCTGCTACACCTCCCTCACCCTCGTCACCGACCTCGACGCCGGCACCGAGACCGGCGAGGGCGTCTCCCACACCGAGGTCCTGCGCGTCTTCGGCGAGAACATCGGCCGGCTCCGCGACGTCCTCTTCGACGCGATCGCCGCCCTCCCGGCCACGGCGGACCGCGACTGTCTCTGCACCCATGCCCACGACGGCTGGGACCTCGGCATCGAACTGCCGTAGAAACCGGTAAACCACCCGCGGGGGCGGCCGAGTTGTCCACAGGACGCGGGTCGTCCACAGGCCGGAGCGGGATCGCGGCGCGGGCGGGACAGTGACCGCATGAACACGACGCGTACGACCCCCGCCCTCCCCGCCCCTTGCGAGGTGCCCGACTTCCCGCCGCTGCGGGTCCGCGGCGGGCGGTTCCGGCCGCGGCTGCGCCGCGCGCCCGGCGCGCTCCTCGTCCTCACGGCCGCGGCGCTCGTCCTGACCGCCGCCCTGCCCTCCGGCCCGCCCTCCCCGCCGGGGCGGTACGACCCCGGGGCGCGCCCCGTCTCCGCGCCCGCGGCCCGCGCCCCCGCCCCGGTCCGGCTCGTCTCCGCGCCCGTGCGGATCGCGGACGCGGACGCCGTGCGGCTCCTGCGCGCCGGCGACCGGGTGGACGTCATCGCCGCGCCGGCCGTCAACTCCCCGCTCGGGGGCGGCGACAGCGCGGTGCGGGTGGTGGCGCGGGCCGCCCGAGTGGCCGAAGTCCCCCGGCCGGGTGAGACTCGTTCGGACGGAGGGGCGTTGATCGTCCTGGCCGTACCCCGGGCGACGGCGACGGCGCTGGCAGGTGCCGGTGTCACGTCCCAACTGGCGGTGACGGTGTGCTGATTCGCACGGACTCACTGTCAAGTCACCGTCCCGTGTGTACGGATTGGACGGCTCTGTGCCCCTCACGGCCTAATGGCTCCGCACACAGCAGCACATCCGAAGAAAGGCACCTCGGTGGCCGAGAAGAAGGAAAGCGTGCTGGAGGGCTTCAAGGCCTTCCTGATGCGCGGGAACGTGATCGACCTCGCGGTGGCGGTCGTCATCGGTGCCGCGTTCACCAACATCGTGAACTCGGTGGTCAAGGGGGTCATCAACCCGCTGGTGGGGGCCTTCGGCACCAAGGACCTGGAGAGCTACCAGTCCTGCCTCAAGGGTCCCTGCCAGATCGACGAGGCCGGCAACGTGGTCTCCGGCATCCCGATCATGTGGGGCACCGTCCTCAGCGCGGTCCTCAGCTTCCTCATCACCGCCGCGGTCGTCTACTTCCTGATGGTCCTGCCGATGGCCAAGGTCCTCGCCAAGCGCGCCGCGCAGGAGAAGCGGAAGGAGAGCGTGGAGGAGGTCATCGAGGTCAGCGAGCTGGAGGTGCTCAAGGAGATCCGCGACCACCTGGTCGGGCAGCGCGGCCCGGGCAGCGACAAGGGGGCGCACTCCACCTCCTGAGCGGAGGGACGCTCCGGCGTCAGAGGTGGTGCGGCGGCTTCTCGTCGAGGAAGCGCGCGAGGTCGGCGGCGCTGCCGCCGGCCGGAGCCCGCTCGCCCCACCCGCGGTCCGTGTCGTCCGCGGACTGCACGTCGAGCGGATCGTCGAAGACGATCACCGGCTTCGGGGGGTTCTCGGAATTCGGCCGAACGCCGGTCGGCTTCGCGTCTCGCGGTCCGTGGGCGGGGGCGGTGCTCATGTCTTCAGGGTACGCCCGCTCCCCCGCCCCGGTCCCGCCCGATCAGCCGCCTTCCGGTCAGCGGTCCTTCGGGTCCAGCGCCCACAGGCCGAGGACCACCAGGAACGACAGGACGAGGAAACCGGCGCCCCACCACGCGGTGCCGGTGTCACCGGTCATCCACTCGTCCACCACGATGGTCAGCCCCCACAGCTGGCCGATCACCACCGTGAGCGCCAGCGCCAGCCGCGCCGACAGCTTCGAGGAGCGCTCCGGTTCCTGCTCCGTGCCCGCCCCGGGACCCGGCCCCGTGTGCCGGATCCGCGGGTCGCCGTACCCGCTGGTGGGCCGGATCTGCGGATAGCGCTCGCGCACCGGCCGGTTCAGCCGCGGCTGCGCGCTGCCCGGGCGGTACGCGGGCGGCCGGTCCGCCGGCGGCCGCGGGGCCTCCGGGTCGCGGGGGAACGAGCTGTCCGTCATGAGCGTGCGCTCCTCTCGACGGCGGCGGTGCCGGCGGCGGGGTCGGTCTGGGCGCGGCACAGGCGCAGGGCGTCGCCCTGCTGGCGGCACAGGCCCTCCTCCAGGCTCTCGCCGGAGCGGGCGGTGCCGATGGCCCAGACGCTGCCGTCGGCCTGCTCGATCAGGACGACCTTGGGCAGGCCGCGCGGCGGCGGGCCGGCCGTGACCTCTCCCGTACGGGCGTCGAAGACCCCCTCGTGGCAGGGGCAGTACAGCTCGCCCTCGCTGCCCCGGTCCCTGCGCCAGAGCACGGCGCAGGCGAGGTGGGTGCAGACGGCCGAGTAGCCGGCGAGGGTGCCGTCCTCCATGCGGACCGCGATCGCCCGGTCCTCGTCGCCGGGGTAGCGGAAGGCGAGGGACTCGCCGGGCAGGATCCGGTCGGCGATCCGCTTCGGTTCGGGCGCCCCGTCGCTGTCGCCGTGCCGGTGCAGGATCCCGGAGGCCACGGCGACACCGCCGACGGCGAGGCCGCCGGAGACCGTGGCGACGATCCGCAGGTAGTCGCGGCGGGTGGTGAGGGAGTCCGCGGCGATCCGGTCGTGCAGCGCCTCCTGGGCGGCGTCGGCCCCGGCCTCGGGCGCGGGCGGCTGCGGGTCGGTGACGCTCATCGGACGTCCTTTCCGTTGATCTGGACGACCGGGAGACCGCCGGGCACGGGCCACTGGACCTTGTCGGCGGGGACGACCATCGCCACGCCGGTGGTGACGGTGGTGCTGCCGAAGGTGAAGGAGTCGGCGACCTGGACGCCGGGGCGCTCGGCGCGGAGCTCGTCGAGGGTGCCGTAGAAGAGGGCGCCGGTGGGGCAGACGGTGGCGCACATGGGGGCGAGGCCGTAGGCGGTGCGGTCGTAACAGAGGTTGCACTTCATCTGGAGCTTCGCCTGGAGGTCGATCTTCGGCACGCCGAAGGGGCAGGCGTTGACGCAGTTGGCGCAGCCGATGCAGCGGGTGGTGTCGGCCTGCTGCACGACCCCGTCGGCGGTCACCAGGATCGCGTCGGCGGGGCAGACCTCGGCGCAGGGGGCGACGGGGTCCTCGCAGTGCATGCAGACGGTGGGAAGGGAGGCGACGGAGTGGCCTTCGTCGGGGTAGTCGAGATGGATCATCGACTTGCCGCGGTGCGAGTCGCATTCGCGGCAGGCGGAGACGCAGGCCTGGCAGCCGATGCAGCGGCCCGGGTCGATGAAGATCGTGCGGCCCATCATGTGCGGTCAGCTCCTCTCCGCGGTGCCACGGCCCTGCGGGGACGTGGGGGGCAGGGGGTCGGTGCGGGCGACCTGGGTCTCGGGGTAGGCGAGCCGCCCGGGGGCGGTCGGCGGGGCGGGCACCTCGTCGACGCGTTCGGCGGCCTCGATCCGGGCCGCGCAGACCTTGTACTCGGGGATCTTCGAGCGGGGGTCGAGCGCGTCGATGGTGAGCGCGTTCGCCGCGGTGGGCACGGGCCAGTGGTAGGGGACGAAGACGGTGTCGGGGCGGATGGCCTCGGTGACCAGGGCGGGGAAGACCTCGCTGCCGCGGCGGGTGACGACCCGGACCGGGTCGCCGTTGCGGAAGCCGTGCGAGGGGTGGACCTCGACCCAGGGCCGGGGCGTCTGTTCGACGAGGGCGCCGAGCCGGCGGGTCTGGTTGCCGGAGAGGAAGTGGGCGACGGTCCGGCCGGTGGTGAGCGAGAGCGGGTACTCCTCGCTGTACGGGTCCATCGGCGGGTGCCACTCGACGACCTGCAGGTGGATCTTGCCGTCGGGGTGGTAGGTGCGCCCGTCCTCGAAGAGGCGGGGGGTGCCGGGGTGGTCGGTGGTGGGGCAGGGCCAGGCGATGCCGCCGGTCTCCTCCAGGCGCTCGTAGGTGATGCCGTAGTAGTCGTTGACGGTGCCGGCGGAGGCGATCCGCAGCTCCTCGAAGACGGAGCGGGAGTCGGGGAAGGCGAACTTGTCGCCGGCGCCGAGCCGCTTGGCGAGCTCACAGATGACCCAGGTGTCGGTGCGGACGCCGGCCGGCGGCTCCTGGGCCTTGTTGTGCTTGACGACGCGGGCCTCGGCGTTGGCCATGACGCCCTCGTCCTCGGCCCAGACGGTGACGGGGAAGACGACGTGGGCGTTGGCGGCGGTCTCGGAGAGGAAGAAGTCGAACTGGGCGTGGAACTGGAGGGTGTCGTAACCCTCCTTGACCGTGGCGTAGTTCGGGAGGGAGACGAAGGGGTTGTTGCAGATGCCGATGAGGCCGCGGATCTCGGCGCGCTGCATCTGCCAGACCATCTCCATCATGGAGGTGCCGGCGGGCGGGAGTTCGGACTCCTCGATGCCCCAGATCTCGCAGATCTGGCGGCGGTGCTCGGGGTTGGAGATGGAGCGCCCGCCGGGCAGGAGGTCGGACTTCTGGCCGTGCTCGCGGCCGCCCTGGCCGTTGCCCTGGCCGGTGATGGTGCCGTAGCCGGCGCCGGGCTTCCCGATGTTCCCGGTGGCGACGCACAGGTTGATGATGGTGAGGCAGTTCTCGACGCCCTGGGAGTGGTGCTCGACGCCGCGGGCGTGCCAGGCCATGGCCTTGTCCGCGCCGGCGAACATGCGGGCGACCTGGACGATCTGCTCCTCGGGGACGCCGCAGATCCGCGCGGAGCGGGACGGCGGGTACTCGGCGACGGTGGCCCTGACCTCGTCCCAGCCGGTGGTGTGGGCGGCGAGGTACGCCTCGTCGGTGAGCCCTTCGGCGACGATCACGTGCAGCACCGCGTTGAAGAAGGCCGAGTCGGTGCCGGGCTTGAGGGCGACGTGGACGTCGGCGGTGCGGGCGATGGCGGTCTGCCGGGGGTCGACCACGATGAGGGTGGCGCCGCGGTCGCGGGCCCCCCACAGGTACTGGGTCATCACCGGGAAGCACTCGCCGACGTTGGAGCCGGCGATGAGGAGGCAGTCGGTGAGGAGGATGTCGGAGAAGGGGTTGCCGGCCCGGTCGATGCCGAAGGCGAGCTTGTTGGCGCCGGCGGCGGAGACCATGCACAGGCGCCCGTTGTAGTCGACGTGCCTGGTCTTCAGCGCGACCCGGGCGAACTTGCCGACGAGGTAGGTCTTCTCGGAGTAGAGGCTGGCCCCGCCGAGCAGCCCGAAGGCGTCGTTGCCGTACTCGGCCTGGATGCGGCGGATCTCGGCGACCGTGTGGTCGAGCGCCTCCTCCCAGCCGACCTCCCGGAACGGCTCGTCGCGGTTCCGGCGCAGGAGCGGGGCGGTGAGCCGGTCGGGGTGGTTGACCTGCTGGTAGGCGTTGATGCCCTTGGGGCAGAGCCGCATCCGGTTGATGTCGTGGTTGCGGGGTTCGACGCCGAAGACCTTGCCGGCGCGGTCGACCCGCAGGTACATCCCGCACTGCACGCCGCAGAAGCAGCAGTGGGTGGGGACGAGGGTCTCCTCGTTCTGGTCGGCGTGCCAGCGGTCGGCGGGGATCCCCCCGGCGTCCCGGAAGTTCCGCGTCCCGGGCGGGGCGACGGAGGGGTCGAGCGGCACTGCCCGGGAGGGGTCGGTCGCGGTCACTTACTTGAAGCCCTTCTTGACGTGGTCGAGGTAGGCGTTGCCGCGGAGGACGCGCTTGCAGCGGGGGCAGTACTCGGCCCATTCGTCGAAGCCGAGCTTGAGGTCCTTCATGGTGCCGCGCAGGTTGTCGACGTACTCGGGGGTGTCGATGGGCTCGTGGCAGCGTCGGCAGTCCTTCAGCTCCTCGTCCTTGCGGCGGGAGGTGTACTTGAAGAGCTGCATGCCGACGGCGGCGGGCCGCTGGACGATGTGGAAGAACTTCCCGAAGGGGATGTAGATGAGGGTGAAGACGACCGAGACCATGTGGAGGATCGCCAGGAACTCGTAGCCGCCGCCGTGCAGGAAGATCGACGAGAAGGTGAGCAGCAGGCCGGTGACCGAGATGACGATCAGGGCGATCAGCGGGATCAGGTCGTAGGCGAAGCGCTGGCCGGTGATGGCGCCGCGGTCCTTCATGCGCCGCCACAGGAAGTAGGAGGCGCCGGCGATGACGAGGACGGCGGCGATGTCCAGGCCGTGGAACATGAGCCAGCCGATGATGTTGAGCGAGTCGAAGCCGAGGACCTTGAAGCCCCAGATCCGCATCTCGTAGCCGGGTCCGTCGCCGGTGCCGGAGGTGAAGGTGAACCAGCCCCAGGTGAGGGGGAAGGTGATGAGCGCGGCGAGGACGCAGCCCCAGAAGAGGAGCTGGTGGGCGGCCCAGCGGGCGTGCGAGCGGGCGCCGAGGAACTTCTGGAAGCCGAGGTAGGTGGCGATCATCTTCGGCAGGGCGGTGGGGGCCCGGCGGAAGTTCGCGGCGGAGAAGAAGGAACGCCAGCCCTGGCGGAAGAGGCGCCGGGCGCCGGGGGCGGAGATCCAGACGGTGTAGCGGTAGGCGACGCCGAAGGCGAGGAAGACGGTGGCGACGGCGTAGGGCAGCAGGGCCGAGTCGAAGTCGCGCAGCAGTCGGCTGCCGAGGACGATCGCGAGGATCAGCAGGGCGGAGACGGCGGTGCCGGCGAGGACGGCGCGGCGGCGGACGGCCGCGGGGGTCTGGGGTGCCGGCGCGGCCGCGGTGGCACCCGGCGCGGGTCTTGCGGGGCCGTCCGGCGCGGGGAGGGGCTCGGCGGTCTGCGGTGGCTCGGTCACGGGGCCACGGTAGGACGTATGTACCCATTGAGCCTGTTTTGCCCCTCGGAGGAGTGAACGTGTCGCGGGACGGTCCGGGAGCGCCCCGCGGGCCGGAGGGCGGGGGGAGGTTCAGACGGCGTCCAGGCCGTGGGCCCGGAAGACCTCGCGGACGGCCGCGACCTGCTCGGGGCCCGGCGACGGGGTGTCGTGGAGGGTGAAGGGCCTGCCCAGCGCCTGCCACTTGGCCTCGCCCAGCTTGTGGAAGGGGAGGACGTCGACGCGGGAGACGTTGCCGAGTCCGGCGGCGAAGGCGGCGACGCCCTCGACGTCGGCCGGGTCGTCGGTGAGACCGGGGACGAGGACGAACCGGACGTGCACCTCCTGGCCGAGGTCGGCGAGGCGGCGGGCGAAGTCCAGGGTGGGCCGCAGCGGCCGGCCGGTGACCTTCCGGTACGTCTCCGGGTTCCAGGACTTGATGTCGAGGAGGACGAGGTCGGTGTCGCGCAGCAGGGCGTCGGTGGCGCGGACGCCGAGGAAACCGGAGGTGTCGAGGGCGGTGTGCAGGCCCAGCTCGTGCTTGAGGCGGTGCAGCAGCTCGCCGGTGAAGACGGGCTGGAGGAGGGGTTCCCCGCCGGAGACGGTGGCACCGCCGCCGGAGACGGAGATGAAGCGGACGTACTTGGACGCCTCGGCGATCACGTCGTCGGCGGAGGTCCGCTTGCCGTCGCGCATCCGCCAGGTGTCCGGGTTGTGGCAGTAGAGGCAGGTCAGCGGGCAGCCGGAGAGGAAGGTGACGAAGCGGGTGCCGGGCCCGTCGACGCCGGTGGACAGGTCCCAGGAGTGCACCGAGCCCTCGGAGGGCCGGTGGGTCGCGGCGGCCGCCGGCGTGACCGCCCGGACCGGGGCGGCGGGGCGGGCCGGGGCGGCGGGGCGGACGGGGGCGGCGGGGACGTCCGGACCGAGAAGCGTGGCCATGGCGGGGCCTCCTGGGGGAGGAAGGGCGGTGGGTGGGGCGGGGAGGGGTGGGGCTGGGGGGAGGGGGGGAGGGGCCCCCTCCCCCCCTTTCTCTTTTCCGGGGTGGGGCTCAGAGGGAGCCGTGGAAGGTCCGGTTCAGGACGTCGAGCTGCTGTTCGCGGGTGAGGCGGACGAAGTTCACCGCGTAGCCGGAGACCCGGATGGTGAGCTGGGGGTGGTTCTCCGGGTGCTCCATGGCGTCCATCAGCACGTCGCGGTCGAGGACGTTGACGTTCATGTGGAAGCCGTCGCTCGCCATGTAGCCGTCGAGGACGCCGGCGAGGTTCTTGACGCGTTCTCCGGGGGTGCGGCCCAGGCCGTCGGGGGTGACGGTGCTGGTGAGCGAGATGCCGTCCTCGGCGTCCTCGTACGGCAGCTTGGCGACCGACAGGGCGGAGGCCACGTAGCCGTGGGTGTCGCGGCCGTTCATGGGGTTGGCGCCCGGGGAGAACGGTTCGCCGGCGCGGCGGCCGTCGGGGGTGTTGCCGGTCTTCTTGCCGTAGACGACGTTCGAGGTGATGGTGAGGACGGACTGGGTGTGCTCGGCGTCGCGGTAGGTCGGGTGCTTGCGGACCTTCCGCATGAACTCCTCGACCAGCCGGACGGCGATCTCGTCGGCCCGCTCGTCGTTGTTGCCGTAGGCCGGGTAGTCGCCCTCCACCACGTAGTCGACGGCGAGGCCGGTCTCGTCGCGGACCGGGGTGACCTTCGCGTACTTGATGGCGGCGAGGGAGTCGGCGGCGACCGAGAGGCCGGCGATGCCGCAGGCCATGGTGCGGCGCACGTCGCGGTCGTGGAGCGCCATCTCGATCCGCTCGTACGCGTACTTGTCGTGCATGAAGTGGATGACGTTCAGGGCGTGGACGTAGACGTTCGCGAGCCACTCCATCTGCTCGTCGAACCTGGCCATGACCTCGTCGTAGTCGAGGACCTCGGAGGCGATGGCGCCGGTGGCGGGGCCGACCTGGGCGCCGGACTTCTCGTCGCGGCCGCCGTTGATCGCGTACAGGAGGGTCTTGGCGAGGTTCACGCGGGCGCCGAAGAACTGCATCTGCTTGCCGACGGGCATCGCCGAGACGCAGCAGGCGATGGCGGTGTCGTCGCCGAAGCGGGGGCGCATCAGCTCGTCCGACTCGTACTGCACCGACGAGGTGTCGATGGAGACCTTCGCGCAGAACTCCTTGAAGCCCTGCGGGAGGGCCGGCGACCAGAAGACGGTCATGTTCGGCTCGGGCGCCGGGCCGAGGTTGTAGAGGGTCTGGAGGTAGCGGAAGGAGGTCTTGGTGACGAGCGGGCGGCCGTCCTCGCCCATGCCGGCGATCGACTCGGTGACCCAGGTCGGGTCGCCGGAGAACAGCTCGTCGTACTCGGGGGTGCGCAGGAAGCGGACGATGCGGAGCTTGATGATGAAGTCGTCGACGAGTTCCTGGGCCTGCTCCTCGGTGAGGAGGCCGGCCTCGATGTCGCGCTGGAGGTAGACGTCGACGAAGGTGGAGGTGCGGCCGAGCGACATCGCGGCGCCGTTCTGCTCCTTCACGGCGGCCAGGTAGGCGAAGTACAGCCACTGGATCGCCTCGCGGCCGGTGGTGGCGGGGCCGGAGACGTCGTAGCCGTACGAGGCGGCCATCGTCTTCAGTTCGCCGAGGGCCCTGATCTGCTCGGCCAGTTCCTCGCGGAGCCGGATGGTCTCCTCCAGGGAGCGGCCGCCGGCCGGGAGGGCGTCGAGTTCGGCCTTCTCGTCCCGCTTGACCGCGATGAGGCGGTCGACGCCGTAGAGGGCGACGCGGCGGTAGTCGCCGATGATGCGGCCGCGGCCGTAGGCGTCGGGGAGGCCGGTGACGACGCCGGCCTTGCGGGCGGCGCGGATCTCCGGGGTGTACGCGTCGAAGACGCCGGCGTTGTGGGTCTTGCGGTACTCGGTGAAGACCTTCTCCAGCTCCGGCGAGACCGGGTAGCCGTAGGTCTCCAGGGCGCCGGCGACCATCCGCCAGCCGCCGTAGGGCATGATCGCCCGCTTCAGCGGGGCGTCGGTCTGGAGGCCGACGATGAGCTCCTTGTCGCGGTCGATCCAGCCGGGGGCGTGGGCGGTGATGGTGGAGGGGACGTCGTACGCGACGTCGTACACGCCCTTGGCGCGCTCCTCGGGGAACCTGTCCGTGATCGCCTTCCACACGGCGGTGGTCCGCTCGGTGGGGCCGGCGAGGAAGGAGTCGTCGCCCTCGTACGGGGTGTAGTTCTGCTGGATGAAGTCGCGGACGTCGATGGCGTCGCGCCAGAGCCCGCCCTTGAAGCCCTTCCAGGCGCCGTCGTTCACCGTTGCCTCAGCAGGGGTCGCAGTCACTGCCCGCACCGCCTTCTCGATCGCTCGAATCAGCTTTTTCGCTTGCCTCCATTGCACTCCTTCTGATCGATCATTTCGGGCGGCGATGGTCACCTCTCGATGGCCCAAGGTCCCGCCCCGGGCGTGCGGAAAGGCCCCGCCGGGGCGGGGCCTTTCTCGGGGTCGGCGGGGCCGGCTCAGCTGGGTGCCTCGGCGCCCTTGCGGGCGTAGAACCACCAGGTCACGGCCATGCAGCTGACGTAGAAGGCGACGAAGCCCCACATCGCGCTGGTGACGGCGACCGAGCCGAAGAGGGCCGGGATGAAGAAGAAGCCGTAGGCGGCGATCGCGGAGGTGAAGCCGGTGACCGCGCCCGATTCCATCTCGGCCTGCTTGAGGGCCCCGGCGTGTTCGGGGGTGCCCTCGGTGAGGCCCTTCAGGTGGGTGCCGCGGAAGATCACCGGGATCTGGCGGAAGGTCGAGCCGTTGCCGATGCCGGAGAAGAGGAACGCGGCGAGGAAGCAGAAGAAGAAGCCGTGGAAGTCGCCGCCGTCGCCGCCCGAGGGCAGGAAGGCGATCACGCCGGCGATCGAGGCGGCCATGCCGACGAAGGACAGGACGGTGACCCGGGCGCCGCCCCACCGGTCGGCGATCCAGCCGCCGGCCCAGCGGGCGAGGGCGCCCACGGCCGGGCCCATCCAGGCGTAGGTGGCGACGGAGTAGTCCGGGAAGGTGGTCTTGATCAGCATCGGCAGGGCGGCGGCGAAGCCGATGAAGGAGCCGAAGGTGCCGACGTACAGCCAGGTCATCAGCCAGGTGTGCTTGCGCTTGAAGATGATCTTCTGCTGCTTGAACGGGGTGGAGGCGACCTTCAGGTCGTTCTGGCCGAACCAGGCGACGGCGGCCAGGACGAGGACGACCGGGACCCAGACGAAGGCGGCGTTCTGGAGGTACACCGGGGTGCCGTCGGCCTTGTGCTGGGCGGAGCCGATGGCGATCGTCGACCAGGTGATGACGAGGGGGGTGAGGAGCTGGACGACGGAGACGCCGAGGTTGCCGAGGCCGCCGTTGATGCCGGTGGCGCTGCCCTTCTTCGCCTTGGGGAAGAAGAAGCCGATGTTGGCGAGGGAGGAGGCGAAGTTGGCGCCGCCGATGCCGCAGAGGGCGGCGATGACGACCATCACGCCGTACGGGGTGGTGGGGTCCTGGATGGCGACGCCCAGCCAGAGCAGCGGGACGACGAGGACGGCCGTCGACAGGGCGGTGAACCGCCGCTGGCCGATCATCGGGCCGAGGAAGGTGTAGAGGATCCGGGCGGTGCCGCCGGTGAGGCCGGGGACGGCGGTCAGCCAGAACAGCTGCGAGGTGGAGAAGCCGAAGCCGACGTCCTTCAGGTTGGTCGCGGTGACCGACCAGACCTGCCAGACGACGAAGGCGACGAGGAGGGCGGGGACCGCGATCCACAGGTTGCGGCGGGCGACCTTCTTTCCGAACGACTTCCAGAAGAGTTCGTTCTCCGGCTCCCAGTCGGTGACGGTCCGGCCGGGGCGGTACTGCTCCGTGTCGTACGAGGCGGGTGACCCGCCCGTGGTCCTGCTGTCCTGGACTACGGAACTCATGGCGCTTCCCTGACTTCCCTGACGTTCATGAGCCTTTTCGAGGCTTTTCCCTTGCCTTTCCAGGCTCCGCCGGGGGCCGGGGCGGCGTCAGTGCCGATGGTCGCGAGGGCGGGCGGGCCTAGGTCGGCTTCCGCGGCGGCCCTAGGTCCCGGCGGGTGCGGGCCGGTCGGGCCCCGGCGGGGCGGGAGGGTGCGGGCCGGTCGGGCCCCGGCGGGGGTGGGGGCGGCGTTCCGCGCGGCGGGAGGCGGCTGGGGCAGGGGGCGGCCTTCCGCGCGGCGGGAGGCGGCGGGGTGGGGGGCGTGCTGTCCTGGCCCCATGACGCAACCTTTCCTGCCGCTCACCGCCCGTTCCCGCGCGGAGGCGCACCGGACGGCCACGCCGCTGGAGCTCTTCTTCGACCTGTGTTTCGTCGTCGCCGTCGCCCAGGCGGGCGCGTCGCTCGTGCACGCGGTCGCCGAGGGGCACGCCGGCGAGGGCGTCGTGAACTACGCGATGGTCTTCTTCGCGATCTGGTGGGCCTGGATGAACTTCTCCTGGTTCGCCTCGGCCTACGACAACGACGACGTCCTGTACCGGGTGGTGACGCTCGTGCAGATCGCCGGTGTGCTGGTCCTCGCCGCCGGTGTCTCGCGGGCGTTCGAGGAGCACGACTTCCTCGTCGTCTACCTGGGCTACCTGGTGATGCGCCTCGCGCTCGCCTCGCAGTGGCTGCGGGCCGCGCGCCACGCGTCGTCGCCGGAGGAGCGGACGATGTGCCGGCGGTACGCGGGCGGGGTCCTGGCGGCGCAGGTCGGCTGGCTGGCGCTGCTGTTCGTGCCGGAGGGGGCCCGGCCGTGGGTGTTCCTGGTGATGGCGCTGGCGGAGCTGGCGGTGCCGGTGTACGCGGAGAAGGACGCGCCGAGCACCTGGCATCCGCACCACATCGCGGAGCGGTACGGGCTCTTCACGATCATCGTGCTCGGCGAGTCGGTGGCGGCGGCGACCGTGGCCGTGAAGACGGGGGTGGTGGAGAACGACGCCCTGAACGAGCTGCTGCCGATCGCGGCGGGCGGGCTGCTGATCGTCTTCGCCGCCTGGTGGATCTACTTCGTCGTCCCGGCGCACGACCGGCTGACCGACAGCCGGCAGGGCTTCCTGTGGGGGTACGGCCACTACGTGATCTTCGCGTCGGCGGCGGCGATCGGGGCGGGGCTGGAGATCGCGGTCGAGCAGGCCGTCGGCAAGGCCCACATCGGCGTGCTCGCCGCCTCGTTGTCGGTGACGGTTCCGACGGCGGTGTTCCTGCTGTCGGTGTGGCTGCTGCACGCCCGCCGCTTCAAGGTGGGGCTCGCCCAGCAGGCGGTGCTTCCGGGGGCGTCGGCGGCGGTCCTGCTGTGCTCCTTCGCGGGCCGCTGGGCGGTGCTCGCGGCCGGTCTGGTGGTGGCGGCCGCGGTGGCGGTCGGGGTGACGCTGACCGCGCGCACTCCGGCCACCGGGACGGCCCGTCCTTCCTGAGGGCTTCTCGTGACGGCCCGCGGGAGGCGGGCGGGGCGGAGCGGACGGCCGTGGCGGACGGCTGTGGCGGTCGGCCGTGGCGGACGGCTGTGGCGGACGGCCGTGGTGGGGGGCCGTGGCCGGTACCCGGGGCGGGGATCTGCGGTAGGAAGAGGACATGACAGAGGCTCCGGTGTTCTTCCCCGACGGCATCACCGACGTGCCGGGCGTGCGCGTCGGGCACGCGCGCGTGGCGGGGCCCCGGGCGCTCTCCGGGACCACCGTCGTCCTCGCCCCGGAGGGCGGGGCGGTGGCCGCCGTGGACGTGCGCGGCGGCGGGCCGGGGACCAGGGAGACGGACGCCCTCGACCCGAGGAACGTGGTCCAGCGGATCGACGCGGTCGTCCTGACCGGCGGCAGCGCGTACGGCCTGGAGGCCGCCGCCGGGGTGATGGCCTGGCTGGAGGAGCGGCACCGGGGGGTCAGGGTCGGGCCCGCACCGGAGCACGTGGTGCCGGTCGTGCCGGCCGCGTGCGTCTTCGACCTGGGCCGGGGCGGTGACTTCACGGCCCGGCCGGACGCCGCCACCGGCCGGGCCGCGGTGGAGGCCGCGGCGGCGGGCGGGGACCACGCGCGCGTGGCGGCGGGCGCGGTCGGCGCCGGGACCGGGGCGGTGGTCGGCGGGATGCGCGGCGGCGTCGGCACGGCGGGCCTCCGCCTGGAGTCGGGGATCACGGTCGGCGCCCTGGTGGTGGTGAACGCGGTCGGTTCGGCCGTCGACCCGGCCACCGGCGTCCTGTACGGCGGCCTCTTCGGGGACGATGCCGAGGGCGGTCCTGCCAGGGGCGACGCGGAGGGCGGTCCTGCCGGGGGCGGGTGGCCCGGCCGGCCGCCGCGCGAGGTCCACGAGGCGGCGGTCCGGCGGCTCGCCGAGGCGCGGGCCTCCTCCGTCCCGCCGCCGCTGAACACCACGCTCGCGGTGGTCGCCACGGACGCGGTCCTGACCCGTGCCCAGGCGCAGAAGCTGGCGGGCACGGCGCACGACGGCATCGCCCGCGCGATCCGGCCGGTGCACCTGATGAACGACGGCGACACCGTCTTCGCGCTCGCCACCGGGGTCCGGGACCTGCCCGCCGGGCCGGGGCCGCTCGCCCTGAACGAGCTGCTGGCCGCCGGCGCCGACCTGGTGACCCGGGCGATCGTCCGGGCGGTGCTCGCCGCCCCCGGGGGCCGGCGGGGTCCGGGCGGCGACTTCCCCTCGTACGGGGAGCTGTACGGCCCGGCCGGGGGCCCGTACTCCCGGTGGTCCCGGGGCGGTTGAGGGGGCCGGCCGTCCGGGAACTTCCGCCGGGGGCCCCTCGTTCTCCGTAACCCGACCCCGTTGTCGGACCCAGGGACTACGTTAAGCAAGCACCAAGTGACATGCGGCGACGGCCTGGAGACCCTCTTGAACGATCCGCGGGATCACCACGATCCGTACGAGACGACCGAGACGCACGTCGAGCGGCTGCTCGGCCGGGCGCTCAACTCCTTCGACCTGCCCGACGCGACGGTGGAGCGCCTGGAGTCGGCGCTCGCCCACTCCACCTCGCTGCACTCCTCGCACCACAGCTCCTCGCTGCGCCGCACCACCTACCGCCACGCCTATCTGCTGCCCGACGGCAGCGCCCTCGTCCTCTGGGAGCTCGTGCACAACGCCGGCCGGGACGGCACCGAGCAGCACGAGCTGTACGCGGAGGAGGCGGAGGTCCGGCTCGCCGCCTCCCGGCTGCCCGCGGGGCCGCTGCCGGAGTGGACCGTGGAGCGGGCCGACGGGCGTCCGCTCGGCGAGGACGACGACCTGGCCGCGCTGGGCGCGCTGCTCGCCCACCCGATACCGGCCCAGCCCCGGATGTACGTGCCGGACAACTCGGCGGACCACGCCCGCCGCGTCCTGCGCCGCGCGGAGAACGCGGACCGGCCCTCCGAGCGGACCGCCCGCCGGCTGCGGATCGCCTTCGCCCACCACATCACCCAGGTCTTCGGCCGCAACTGCCCCGTGGAGGGCGGCCGGGAGGTCGGCTTCACCCTCTACGAGCACCAGTTCCTGCTGCTCGACGGCACCGAGCTGAGCCTCTGGGAGGTCGAGCACACGGCCACGCCGGACGGCCGGCACATGTGCGAGGTGTACGAGTCGGAGGCCGCGGCCCGCGGGGCGATGGAGGCCCGCTCCCGCGTCCGCTGAGCCCCCGTCACCCGGGCGTGCCGGCTCAGGCCGGGGCTGGCACGCCCAGGGCCCGGACCGCGAACTCGCGGTTGGCGGCGGTCCGCTCGCGGTGCCGGGCGGGCAGGTCGGGCAGGGCGAGGAGCCGGTCGCAGGCGGCGAGCGAGGCCGCGTGGTCGCCGACCCAGTAGGCGGTGATCGAGTACTCGAAGAGCAGTCCCCAGCGGTAGACCCACGGGTGGAGGAAGAGCATGTCCTCGGTGGGCTCGGGCCGGTCGAGGACGGCCGACAGCAGGGCGTGGGCGGTGTGGTGGCGGCCGGCCGCGCGGTGCCGGGAGGCGAGTTCGTAGACCGCCTCCAGTCGCCGGGGGCGGGCCTCCCAGGCGCGGACGAGGGCGTCCTGCCCGGCCGGCCAGTCGCCCGACTCGGCGGCCAGCACCCCGGCCTGGAGGAGCGAGTAGTACACCTCCTCGCCCCAGCCGCCCATCGCCGCGCGCCGCTCGTAGAGGGCGATCGCCTCCCCCGTGCGGCCCAGGTCCCGCATGGTCTGGGCGAGGTAGAAGACCGTCCGCGTGTTGTCCGGGTCGCGGACGAGCTCGGCGCCGAGCAGCCGGGCGTCCCGCTCGAACTTGTCGTGCCGCGAGCCGCCGTCGGCGTGGTCCTCGATGACCAGCGCGTCCAGGTTCCGCTGCTCGTGGTCGCGGTCGGCGGTCAGGTATTCGTGGGTGACGCCCTCGTACCGCCACGGCAGGCCGGCCCGGACGAGGCGCTTGATCCGGTACTCCAGGTCCCCCTCGTGGCGCAGCATGTACGCGTCGGCCGTCAGCTCCGGCAGCGGTCCGTCCTGGCGCAGCACGTGGTCGGCGTCGAGGAGCAGCAGGAAGCCGTCCCGGCCGGCCGCGCCGAGCCGGGCCCGCGCGCGGGCGAGGTTCAGGCTGCGGTTGTGCCCGAAGTTCACCCAGGGCTCCTCGACGAGCTCGCCGGGGATCCCGTCGAGGACCTTCCTGATGAGGTCCTGGGTGCCGTCGGTGGAGCCGGTGTCGGAGATGACCCAGGTGTCCACGAGGTCGCGGACGGAGGCGAGACATCGCTCGATGACCGAGGACTCGTTCTTGACGATCATGCACAAGCAGAGGGACGGCCGCATGGCAACACCACTTCTCGCGGTTCGGTCGGGGGGCGACGGTAGGCACGGCCCTGCGGGGGCGCGGCGGCGGCACGCCGTGAGGGCCCTTCACGTTCGCCGTCGTGTACGCGTCCATTCGACTGTCACCGCTACGCCATGGCGTTGAGAGTGCCCCGGAACCCGTCAAGTCCCCGCGAAGGCGGTCCGATGACCTGATGGGAAGTTCATCCCACGATCCAGGCCCGGGCGGTGTGTCCGGGCGGATCCACCGGCTTTCGCGCCGGCGCCGATGGGTGCCGGCGGAGGAAGGAGCACCCTTATGCGTCCTGACCCCAGGACCCGGTCCCCGTTCGGCCCGCTGCCCCGGCGGCGTGTCTGGCTCGGCGGCGGCGCGCTGGCCTCGGCCGCGATCGTCCTCACCGGCTTCGCGCCGACCGCCTCCGCGTGGGGAACGCCGAAGACCCCGGCTTCGGAGTCGTCGGTGTCGAACCCGATGACGGGCTGCAAGCACCGGGCCCTTCCGGGTGCCCCGGACACCTCTTCCCTGGAGGAGGCCCTGGCTCAGGAGGGCCCCGGGGCCGACGCGCCGAGGACGGTCGCGGGCGGCACCACCGGCTGCAAGGGCCCGACCGGCCCCACGGGCCCGCGCGGCCCGCGTGGCCCGCGCGGCCCGAAGGGCGAGAAGGGCGACCCGGGCAAGCAGGGTCCGAAGGGCGACAGGGGCCCCCAGGGTCCGAAGGGCGACAGGGGCCCCACGGGCCCGACCGGACCGACGGGCCCGACCGGCCCCACCGGACCGACCGGCCCGTGCGTGGACATCGACACGTACAGCCCGTCCAACAGCGAGGACTTCCAGGCCGCGCTCTACGGCGGCAACGCGTTCGTCGGCAAGGCGGCCACGCCCGGCGGACCGATCGTGTGGCAGGACCTCACCAACACGGTGCCCACCATGACGGACCCGGCCAACCTGAACTACCCGGCCACCGCCTGCGGCATCGCCATCGAGGCCCAGGGCAACGACGCCTTCGTCAAGGTGATCACGCCCACCGGGGCCGTGTGGCAGACCCACGGCGACATCATGGGCAACACCTTCGTCTGGGACGAGCCCTGGGTGCAGCAGTCCACCCCGGTCCCGCTCCCGGTGCGCGCGGCGGACTTCAGGGGCGACCTGGCCCACGGCGACGCCGGCCGCTAGTCGGGAACGGCCGGAGGGGCGGGGGGGCCCCGGGGGGGGCCCCCCCCCCCGGGGGGTGCGCCCCCCCCCCGGCGGCGGGGGGTGCCGGGGCGTATCCCCCGGGGGCCGGGGGCGGG
>NZ_JBEZUZ010000081.1:0-38260 GCF_040636735.1 Streptomyces sp. NPDC035033
GGCCTCGGGCACGACACGGCGCGGGAGGACGCCGTGAGCGGCACCGGCACGACCGCCCTGCTGCCGCGCGGCGCCGCGCCGGCCGGTCCCGGCCTCCCCGAGGCCGAGCCGCCCGCCCCGGGCCCGGTCCGGCAGCCCTCCTGGGCCGGCTCGCTCCTCGCGCAGATCACCCTCGGCCTCGTCTGCGCCGGCTACACCACCGGCGCCGCCCTCGGCTGGGGATCGCCCCGGCTCGCCCTCTTCATGGGCGACTTCGGGCTGAGCTCCGCCGCCTTCACGGCCGCCGTCTCCTGCTTCCTGTACGCCAGGACCGAGCGCGGCGGCACCCGCCCCGCCTGGCTCCTCTTCGCCGTCTCGTCCTTCATGGCCGGCGCGGGGAACGCCGTCTGGGGCTGGTACGAGGTCGTGCTGGGCCGGCCGGTCCCCGAGTCCTCCGTCGCCGACCTGTTCTTCTTACTCTTCGCGCCGCCCGCCATCGTCGGCCTGCTCGTCCTCGCCAAGAAGCCCGTCACCCGGGCCGGCTGGGTCTGCCTCGGGCTCGACGCCTGGCTCATCGCCGGGTCGCTGCTGACCCTCTCCTGGAGCCTCGCGCTCGCCCACACCGCCCACTTCCAGGGCGAGTCCGTGGCCCAGGCCGCGCTGTCGCTCGCGTACCCGCTGCTCGACATCGTGCTCGTCAGCATGGTCCTCGCCCTCCACTTCCGGCGTTCCCAGGCGAACCGCTCGGCGGTCAACACCGCCATCGCGGCCCTCGCCCTCACCGTGCTCTGCGACGCCCTCTTCACCTCGCCGCTGCTGCGCGCCAACTACGTCTCGGGCCAGCTCCTCGACGCCGGCTGGTTCGCCGGCTCCCTGCTGCTCGCCTACGCGCCCTGGGGCGTCCGCCGGCCGCCGGAGACCACCGTCGCCGTCCGCGACCCCGGGCTGCCCAGCAGGCCCATCGCCGGCTCGCTCGCCGCCCTCACCCCGTACCTCGCCGCGGCCGTCTGCACCCTCGGCATCCTGTACAACGTGGTCGAGGGCCGCCGGGTCGACCGCGTCGTCGTCCTCACCGGCTGCGCCGTCGTCCTCGCCCTCGTCGTCCGCCAGGGCATCATGCTCATCGACAACATCGCCCTCACCCACGAACTGGCCCAGAAGGAGAACCACTTCAGGTCGCTCGTGCAGGGCTCCAGCGACGTCATCATGATCGCCGCGCCCAGCGGCGTCCTGCGGTACGTCAGCCCCGCCGCCGCCGGCGTCTACGGCCGCGACGCCGAGGAGCTGATCGGCTCCGAGCTGGCCGCGCTCATCCACCCCGAGGACCTCGGCGCCGTCGTCCACGAGGTGCGCCGCTTCCTCGCCGCCTCGCCCGCCGAGGAGCCCACCACCCGCATCGAGTGCCGCTTCCGCTCCGGCACCGGCGAATGGCTCAACGTCGAGTCCACCGTCAACCGGCACCAGGGCGGCCTGATCTTCAACAGCCGCGACGTGACCGAACGGGTCCGGCTCCAGGCCCAGTTGCAGCACAACGCCGAGCACGACCCGCTCACCGACCTGCCCAACCGCGCGCTCTTCACCCGCCGGGTCGGACAGGCCCTCGGCGGCCGCCGCTCCTCCGACCCCGGCACCGCCGTGCTCTTCATCGACCTCGACGGCTTCAAGGCGGTCAACGACCGGCTCGGCCACCAGGCCGGCGACGACCTCCTCGTCCAGGCCGCCCGCCGCCTCCAGGAGGCCGTGCGGGCCGGGGACACCGCCGCCCGGCTCGGCGGCGACGAGTTCGCCGCCCTCATCCTCGGCGACGGCCTGCGCGACCGCGCCGCCCGCGAGGCCCAGGTCCAGGAGATCGCCGACCGGCTCCGGCTCACCCTCTCCCGCCCCTACCGCGTCGACGGCGGCACCGAGGTCCGGGTCGCCGCCTCCATCGGCGTCGCCTTCGCCGAGCCCGGCATCGGCGCCGGCGACCTGCTGCGCAACGCCGACCTCGCGATGTACCGCGCCAAGGCCGGCGGCAAGGACCGGGTGGAGCTGTACGTGCCCCAGATGCAGGCCGAGGTCGTCCGCCGCACCGAACTCGCCGCCCGGCTGCGCACCGCGCTCCACGAGGGCGAGTTCGCCCTCCTCCACCAGCCCGTCGTGGACCTCGCCACCGGCCGGATCTCCGCCGTCAGCGCGCAGGCCCGCTGGCGCTCCGCCCAGGGCATCCTCTTCACCCCCGCCGAGTACCTGCGGGCCACCGACGACGGCGAGCGCACCGCCGAGCTGGGCCGCTGGCTCCTGGAGGAGGCCGTCGAGCAGGCCGCCGAGCGGGCCGGCAGCGGCCACCGCACCCCGGTCTCCGTCCGGCTGCCCGCCCGCCGCCTCCTCGACCGCTCGGTCCCCCTGGGCTCCGTCGAGGCCCTGCTGGCCCGGCACGGGCTGCCGTCCGGCTCCCTCGTGGTCGAACTGGCCGACACCGGTCACGACACCCCGCTCGACGAGCTGGAGCAGCGTCTGGTCTCCCTGCGCCGGCTCGGCGTGCGGATCGCCCTCGACGGCTTCGGCAGCGGACACGTGGCCGTCCACGCCCTCAGGCGGCTCCCGATCGACATACTGAAACTGGACAGGGACCTCGTCGAAGGCGTGGTCGAATCCGTCCGGCTCCGCACGATCACCAGGGGAGTGCTCCGGCTCGCCGGCGAGCTCGGCCTGCAGACCGTCGCCGAGGGCGTCGACGTGCCGGAGCAGGCGCTGGCCCTGCGGGCCATGGGCTGCGGGCACGCGCAGGGCATGGCGTTCTCGGGCCCGCTCGACGAGTACCGGCTCCGCCGGGTCCTCGTCCGGGGCGACTACCCGCTGCCCGGAACCGTCTCCGTACCGGCCGGGACGGGCCGGGAGGCGGTCCGGAAACCGTCCCCGGATCCGCTCACATGATGAGACGCCCGTCCCACCCACTTGACAGTGGCGAGGCCCGAGAGGGAGGGTCAGTGCCATGCGCACCCGAATTCTCGTACTTGGACAGCGCGTCGGCTGAAGCAGGGCCATGAAGGCCCGCTGAGAACCACCCGACGCGCTCCCCTCGCTTGCCTTCCGGCACGAGGGGTTTTTTGTTGCACTGGTTCACGCAGAAGTCGACGCAAACCCTCGTAAAACACCTCGCAAAAAAACCCTCTGCTTCGAGAAGAGATGCTGATGACCGAGCAGGCCACCGGGCACCATCCGCAGCCGCGGCCCCGCAGCGGCGCGACGCCCGCCACCACCGTCGAGCACGTCACGGGTGCGCAGTCCCTCATCCGTTCTCTCGAAGAGGTGGGCGCGGACACCGTCTTCGGCATCCCGGGCGGCGCGATCCTCCCGGCGTACGACCCGATGATGGACTCCAAGAAGGTCCGCCACGTCCTCGTCCGCCACGAGCAGGGCGCGGGCCACGCGGCCACCGGCTACGCCCAGGCCACCGGCAAGGTCGGCGTCTGCATGGCGACCTCCGGTCCCGGTGCGACCAACCTCGTCACCCCGATCGCCGACGCCCACATGGACTCCGTCCCGCTGGTCGCGATCACCGGCCAGGTCGCCTCCAAGGCGATCGGCACGGACGCCTTCCAGGAGGCGGACATCTGCGGCATCACCATGCCGATCACCAAGCACAACTTCCTGGTGACCAAGGCCGAGGACATCCCGCGGACCATCGCCGAGGCCTTCCACATCGCCTCCACCGGCCGCCCCGGCCCGGTCCTGGTCGACATCGCCAAGGACGCCCTCCAGGCGAAGACCACCTTCTCCTGGCCGCCGCAGACCGACCTCCCCGGCTACCGCCCGGTGACCAAGCCGCACGCCAAGCAGATCCGCGAGGCCGCGAAGCTCATCACCGGCGCCAAGCGCCCGGTCCTGTACGTCGGCGGCGGCGTCATCAAGTCCGGCGCCACGGCCGAGCTGAAGGTCCTGGCCGAGCTGACCGGCGCCCCCGTCACCACCACCCTGATGGCCCTGGGCGCCTTCCCCGACAGCCACCCGCAGCACGTCGGCATGCCCGGCATGCACGGCGCCGTCACCGCCGTGACCGCGCTGCAGAAGGCCGACCTGATCGTCGCCCTCGGCGCCCGCTTCGACGACCGCGTCACCGGCAAGCTGGACAGCTTCGCCCCGTACGCCAAGATCGTCCACGCGGACATCGACCCGGCGGAGATCGGCAAGAACCGCGCCGCCGACGTCCCGATCGTCGGCGACGCCCGCGAGGTCATCGCCGACCTGGTCCAGGCCGTCCAGGCGGAGCACACCGAGGGCAACAAGGGCGACTACGCCGCCTGGTGGTCCGACCTGAACCGCTGGCGCGAGACCTACCCGCTCGGCTACGACCTGCCGGAGGACGGCAGCCTCTCGCCGCAGCAGGTCATCCAGCGGATCGGCGCGCTCGCCCCCGAGGGCACGATCTTCGCGGCCGGCGTCGGCCAGCACCAGATGTGGGCCGCCCACTTCATCGACTACGAGCAGCCCGCCACCTGGCTGAACTCCGGCGGCGCCGGCACCATGGGCTACGCCGTCCCGGCCGCCATGGGCGCCAAGGCCGGCATGCCCGAGCGCACGGTCTGGGCGATCGACGGCGACGGCTGCTTCCAGATGACCAACCAGGAGCTCACCACCTGCGCCCTGAACAACATCCCGATCAAGGTCGCCATCATCAACAACGGCGCCCTCGGGATGGTCCGCCAGTGGCAGACCCTCTTCTACAACCAGCGCTACTCCAACACGGTCCTGCACTCCGGCCCGGACGACGTCAACCCCGACGCCAAGGGCACCCGCGTCCCGGACTTCGTGAAGCTGTCCGAGGCCATGGGCTGTGTCGCCCTGCGCTGCGAGGACCCGGCCGACCTCGACAAGGTCATCGCCGAGGCCAACGCGATCAACGACCGGCCGGTCGTCATCGACTTCATCGTCCACGAGGACGCCCAGGTCTGGCCCATGGTCGCCGCCGGCACCTCCAACGACGAGGTCATGGCCGCCCGGGGCGTCCGCCCCGACTTCGGCGACGGCGAAGACGACTGAGCAGCGACGATCCCCAGGGAAGAGACCCACACACCATGTCCAAGCACACGCTCTCCGTCCTCGTCGAGAACACGCCCGGCATCCTCGCCCGGATCGCCGCCCTGTTCTCCCGCCGCGGCTTCAACATCGACTCCCTCGCCGTCGGCGTCACCGAGCACCCCGACATCAGCCGCATCACCATCGTGGTCAACGTCGAGGACCTGCCCCTGGAGCAGGTGACCAAGCAGCTCAACAAGCTGGTCAACGTCCTGAAGATCGTCGAACTCGAGCCCAGCGCCGCGATCCAGCGCGAGCTCGTCCTGGTGAAGGTCCGCGCCGACAACGAGACCCGCTCCCAGATCGTCGAGATCGTCAAGCTCTTCCGCGCCAAGACCGTCGACGTCTCGCCCGAGGCCGTCACCATCGAGGCCACCGGTTCGAGCGACAAGCTGGACGCCATGCTCAAGATGCTGGAGCAGTTCGGCATCAAGGAGCTCGTCCAGTCGGGCACCATCGCCATAGGGCGTGGCGCCCGGTCCATCACGGACCGGTCCCTGCGGGCACTCGACCGCAGCGCCTGAGAGTCACCGGAGGTCGACCGCCGGTCCATCCGGCGGTCCGACTGACGAGACCCGAGAACTTCCCTTCCGCTCCCCGCCGTACGGTGGGACGCAACACCAGCACCTCAAGGAGATTTCCAGTGGCCGAGCTGTTCTACGACGCCGACGCCGACCTCTCGATCATCCAGGGCCGCAAGGTCGCGGTGATCGGTTACGGCAGCCAGGGTCACGCCCACGCGCTGTCGCTCCGCGACTCGGGTGTCGACGTCCGCGTCGGTCTGCACGAGGGCTCGAAGTCCAAGGCGAAGGCCGAGGAGCAGGGCCTGCGCGTGGTCACCCCCGCCGAGGCGGCGGCCGAGGCCGACCTCATCATGATCCTGATCCCGGACCCGATCCAGGCCAAGGTCTACGAGGAGTCCATCGCCCCGAACCTGAAGGACGGCGACGCGCTGTTCTTCGCCCACGGCTTCAACGTCCGCTTCGGCTTCATCAAGCCCCCGGCCGGCGTCGACGTCGCCCTGGTCGCCCCGAAGGGCCCGGGCCACCTGGTCCGCCGCCAGTACGAGGAGGGCCGCGGCGTCCCCGCGATCGCCGCCGTCGAGCAGGACGCCACCGGCAACGCCTTCGCGCTCGCCCTCTCCTACGCCAAGGCGATCGGCGGCACCCGCGCCGGCGTCATCAAGACCACCTTCACCGAGGAGACCGAGACCGACCTCTTCGGCGAGCAGGCCGTTCTCTGCGGTGGCGCGTCCGCGCTGGTCAAGGCCGGTTTCGAGACCCTGGTCGAGGCCGGTTACCAGCCGGAGATCGCGTACTTCGAGTGCCTCCACGAGCTGAAGCTGATCGTCGACCTCATGTACGAGGGCGGCCTGGAGAAGATGCGCTGGTCCGTCTCCGAGACCGCCGAGTGGGGCGACTACATCACCGGCCCGCGCGTCATCACCGACGCCACCAAGGCCGAGATGAAGAAGGTCCTCGCCGAGATCCAGGACGGCACCTTCGCCAAGAACTGGATGGACGAGTACCACGGCGGTCTGAAGAAGTACAACGAGTACAAGAACCAGGACGAGAAGCACCTCCTGGAGACCACCGGCAAGGAGCTGCGCAAGCTCATGAGCTGGGTGAACGACGAGGAGGCGTAAGCCCCCTCGGTGCGGGGCCGGACCCTTCGTCCGGCCCCGCGCCGTTTCCTTGGACACCCCGTCCAACCACGGACGGGTGATCCTTCCAACGAGGCGTACGACGTGCGCCGATGCGGCACTACACTGCTCAACAACATCGCGTCTGGCCCACAGCGTCGTGCGCTTTCACGCGGCAAGCCCCCTCCACCGCCTGCGGCCGTCGGGACGGCCGTCCGCACTGCCTCTGTGAGGACTCACGTGAGCTCGAAACCTGTCGTACTCATCGCTGAAGAGCTGTCGCCCGCCACCGTCGACGCCCTGGGCCCGGACTTCGAGATCCGGCACTGCAACGGCGCCGACCGCGCCGAGCTGCTCCCCGCGATCGCCGACGTCGACGCCATCCTCATCCGCTCGGCCACCAAGGTCGACGCGGAGGCCATCGCCGCCGCGAAGAAGCTGCGGGTCGTCGCCCGCGCCGGCGTCGGCCTGGACAACGTGGACGTCTCCGCCGCCACCAAGGCCGGCGTGATGGTCGTGAACGCCCCGACCTCCAACATCGTCACCGCCGCCGAGCTCGCGTGCGGTCTGCTCGTCGCCACCGCGCGCAACATCCCGCAGGCCAACACCGCGCTGAAGAACGGCGAGTGGAAGCGCTCCAAGTACACCGGCGTCGAGCTCAGCGAGAAGACCCTCGGCGTCGTCGGCCTCGGCCGCATCGGCGTCCTGGTCGCCCAGCGCATGTCCGCCTTCGGCATGAAGATCGTCGCGTACGACCCCTACGTGCAGCCGGCCCGCGCCGCCCAGATGGGGGTGAAGCTGCTGGCCCTGGACGAGCTCCTGGAGGTCGCCGACTTCATCACCGTCCACCTGCCGAAGACCCCCGAGACCCTCGGTCTCATCGGCGACGAGGCGCTGCACAAGGTCAAGCCGTCCGTCCGCATCGTCAACGCCGCCCGCGGCGGGATCGTCGACGAGGCCGCGCTGTACTCGGCCATCAAGGAGGGCCGGGTCGCCGGCGCCGGCCTCGACGTGTACGCCAAGGAGCCCTGCACGGACTCCCCGCTCTTCGAGCTCGACCAGGTCGTCTGCACCCCGCACCTCGGCGCCTCCACCGACGAGGCCCAGGAGAAGGCCGGCATCGCCGTCGCCAAGTCGGTGCGCCTGGCGCTCGCCGGCGAGCTGGTGCCGGACGCGGTCAACGTCCAGGGCGGCGTCATCGCCGAGGACGTGAAGCCGGGCCTGCCGCTCGCCGAGAAGCTCGGCCGCATCTTCACCGCGCTCGCGGGCGAGGTCGCGGCCCGCCTCGACGTCGAGGTGTACGGCGAGATCACCCAGCACGACGTCAAGGTGCTCGAACTCTCCGCGCTCAAGGGCGTGTTCGAGGACGTGGTCGACGAGACCGTGTCGTACGTCAACGCCCCGCTCTTCGCGCAGGAGCGCGGGGTCGAGGTCCGCCTCACCACCAGCTCCGAGTCGCCCGACCACCGCAACATGGTCACCGTGCGCGGCACGCTCTCCAGCGGCGAGGAGGTCGCCGTCTCCGGCACCCTGGCCGGCCCCAAGCACCTCCAGAAGATCGTCGCCGTCGGCGACTACGACGTGGACCTCGCGCTCGCCGACCACATGGTCGTGCTGCGCTACGAGGACCGTCCCGGCGTCGTCGGCACCGTCGGCCGGATCCTCGGCGAGGCGGGTCTGAACATCGCGGGCATGCAGGTCTCCCGCGTCGAGGAGGGCGGCGAGGCGCTCGTCGTGCTCACCGTGGACGACACCGTCCCGGCCGCCGTGATCGCGGAGATCGCCACGGAGATCGGCGCCACCTCGGCCCGCTCGGTCAACCTGGTCTGAGCCCCCGGCCCACCCGTACCCGGTCGATGGACAACCGTCCCATACGGTTGTCCATCGGCCGGGTACGGTGCTGTCATGGGACACAGGGAAGACCTGCTGGAAGGCGCCAAGCGCTGCCTCCTGGAGAAGGGGTACGGGCGCACCACGGCCCGCGACGTCGTCGCCGCCTCCGGCACCAACCTCGCCTCCATCGGCTACCACTACGGCTCCAAGGACGCCCTGCTCCGGCAGGCGTACCTCGCGCTGACCGAGGAGCGGGGCGCGCGGGTGATCGTGGCGCTCGACCGGGGCGAGGAGCCCGAGGCCGAGCCGTACCGGCGCTTCCGCGAACTGTGCTCCCTGCTGGTCGGCACGGCCGGGGCCGACCGCCCGCTCCGGAGGCTCCAGACCGAGGTCGTCACCCGTCTGGACGACGACGAGGAGCTGCGCGAGGCGATCCGGGAGCCGGGGCGCCGGGGCCGGCTCGACATGGCGGAGGAGGCGCTCGGCATCGACCCGGAGGCGGAGCCGGAGAAGGCCCGGGCCGCCGGTCTGCTCCTCCAGGCCCTCGCCGCCGGGGTCACGGTCCAGTGGCTGGCCGACCCGGAGACCGCGCCGACCGCCGACGACCTCGTGGCGGGCCTCCGGGCGGTCATGGGGGAGTAGCGGGGAGCCTCGCCGGCCCCCCGGGACCTCAGAGCCGGGCCGCCTTCAGCGCCATGTGGAGGAGGAGGCGGTCCTCGCCGGCGTCCAGGTCGAGGCCGGTGAGCTGCTCGACCCGGGAGAGGCGGTAGTAGAGGGTCTGCCGGTGGATGCCGAGCGCCGCCGCCGTGCGGCCCGCCTGGCCCGCGTGGTCGAGGAACACCTCGGCCGTGCGGGCCAGTTCCGTGTGCGCGGGGCCCAGCAGCGTTCGTACCGCCGGGTCCGGCTCGGCCGGCGGGAGGGCGGCGAGGAGCCGGTACGGGCCGAGCTCGGACCAGCGGGCGAGGGGGCCGAGCCGGGGCTGGGCGTGCGCGGCGCGCGCCGCGGCGGTCGCCTCGTGCCAGCAGCGGTCGAGCTCGCCGAGCCCGCGGCGGGGCGCGGCGATCCCGGCTACGGCCGCCGGTCCGCGCAGCCGCTCGGCGGCCGCGGTGGCGGGGGAGAGGTTGTCGGCCGACCGCAGCCGCACCAGGACGGCGAGCGCCCGCCGGTGCTCGGGCCCGGGGGCGTGCGGGCCGGCCGGCCCGGCCCAGGGGAGGGCGCAGAGGGCGGCCGCGCCCGGCACCGTACGGGGGGAGGGGGCGTCCTCGCCGGTCCAGGGGGCGACGCAGACCAGGGCGTGCAGGCCCTCCGCGTCCGGGCCCAGGGCCGTGCGGAGGGCGGCGACGGCCATGTCGTACTGCCAGCCGCGCTCCGCCGCGAGGACCGCCCGCAGCTCGCGGGAGAGGTCGGCGCCGGCCCGCTCCTCGTCGGCGAGCAGCTCGCCGATCCGGGCCGCGACCTCCATCGCCGCCGTGAGCCGTTCGTGCGAGGGGCCCGGCTCGGCGTCCAGGAGCCAGACGTAGCCGAGGACCACCCCCCGGTGGCGCACGGGGAGGCAGATCCGGTCGCGGAAGACGCCCGCGTCCGGCGCGGCCGGGATGCGGACCGGGCCGGTGGCCCGGGCGATGCCGAAGCCCTCGAACCAGGCGCGGACCGCCGGGGTCGACTTCCGGGTCAGGATCGAGCGGGTGCGGACCGGGTCCATCGCGCTGTCGTCGTCGCTGTCGTGGGCCCCGAAGGCGATCAGCCCGAAGTCGCGGTTCTCCAGGGTCGCCGGGGCGCCGAGCAGTGCCGAGATCTCGTCCACCAGCTCCTGGTAATCGCCCTTCACGGGCCCCATTCTCGCACCCGCCGGCCGACCCTTCAGACAGATGTCTGAGGGCGTGCGCACGGATGCGTGACAGCTGTAGATGGCGCAGGATCGGAGCGATCCATAGGTTTCACGGTGGTTCTCCGTGCTGTTACCGGTTCGTACCCCTGTGACCGGTAACGGCCCCGTTCTACCCTTGCCCTCTGGAGGTGCCCCGTGCTGGGTCCCGTGATCCTCGCCGCGTCGCGCAGCGACAAGATGCGCCGTCTCGTGTCGGCCGCGCCCGGGACCAAGCAGGTCGTGGCGCGCTTCATCGCCGGTGAGATCGTGGACGACGTCGTCCCGATCGTCCGGGACCTGACCGCCCGCGGCCTGGAGGTCACCCTCGACGTCGTCGGTGAGGACATCACCACCGTCGAGCAGTCCTACGCCGCCCGGGACGCCTACCTGGAGCTGATCGGCCGCCTCAAGGAGCTGGGCCTCGGCGAGCGCGCCGAGATGTCCGTCAAGCTGTCGATGTTCGGCCAGTCGCTGGAGAACGGCCACGAGCTGGCCCTGGCCAACGTCCGCCCGGTCGTGGCCGCCGCCGCGGAGATCGGCACCACGGTCACCCTGGACGCCGAGGACCACACCACCCTCGACTCGATGTTCGCCATCCACGAGGAGCTCCGGAAGGACTTCCCGCAGACCGGCTGCGTCATCCAGGCCTACCTCTTCCGCACCGAGGAGGACGCCCGCCGCCTCGCCGCGAACGGCTCCCGGGTGCGGATCGTGAAGGGCGCCTACAAGGAGCCCGCCGAGGTCGCGATCCAGGACAAGCCCGAGATCGACAAGGCGTACGTCCGGATCATGAAGATCCTGATGGAGGGCGAGGGCTACCCGATGATCGGGTCCCACGACCCGCGCCTGATCTCCATCGCGCAGGAGCTGGCCCGCCGCGCCGGGCGCAAGCTGGACGAGTACGAGTTCCAGATGCTGTACGGCATCCGCTCCGAGGAGCAGAACCGGCTCGCCGCCGAGGGCCACCGCATGCGCGTGTACACGGCCTACGGCACCGACTGGTACGGCTACTTCATGCGCCGCCTCGCGGAGAAGCCGGCCAACCTGCTCTTCTTCGTCCGCTCCATCCTCACCAAGGGCTGAGCCCCCCACCCCTCCGAAGGAGTTACGAGACTCATGGACGCTGTGACCCAGGTCCCCGCTCCCGTCAACGAGCCGGTGCACGGCTACGCCCCCGGCTCGCCCGAGCGCGCCCGTCTGGAGGCCAAGCTCAAGGAGCTCGCCGACAACCCGCGCGAGCTGCCGATGACCATCGGCGGCGTCAAGCGCATGGGCGGCGGCGAGGAGTTCGAGGTCGTCCAGCCGCACAACCACAAGTCCGTCATCGGCACCTTCCGCGGCGCCACCCAGCAGGACGCCCAGGACGCCATCGACGCGGCCCTGGCCGCCGCTCCGGCCTGGCGCGCGATGTCCTTCGACGACCGCGCCGCGATCATCCTGCGCGCCGCCGAGCTGCTCGCCGGCCCGTGGCGCGAGACGCTGGCCGCCTCCACCATGCTCGGCCAGTCGAAGACCGCCCAGCAGGCCGAGATCGACACCCCGTGCGAGCTCGTCGACTTCTGGCGCTTCAACGTGGCGTACGCCCGCCAGATCCTCGCCGAGCAGCCGCCGGCCAACTCCCCGGGCGTCTGGAACCGACTGGACCACCGCCCGCTGGAGGGCTTCGTCTACGCGATCACGCCGTTCAACTTCACGGCCATCGCGGGCAACCTGCCCACCGCCCCCGCCCTCATGGGCAACGTGGTGGTCTGGAAGCCGTCCCCGACCCAGACCCACTCCGCCGTGCTCCTCATGGAGCTCCTGGAGGAGGCCGGTCTGCCGAAGGGCGTCATCAACCTGGTGACCGGCGACGGCATCGCCGTCTCCGAGGTCGCGCTGAACCACCGCGACCTGGCCGGCATCCACTTCACCGGCTCGACCAAGACCTTCCAGCACCTGTGGAAGACGGTCGGCACCAACATCGAGAAGTACCGCTCCTACCCGCGGATCGTCGGCGAGACCGGCGGCAAGGACTTCGTCGTCGCCCACCCCAGCGCCGACCGCGCCGTCCTGAAGACCGCGCTGACCCGCGGCTCCTTCGAGTTCCAGGGCCAGAAGTGCTCCGCCTCCTCGCGGGCGTACATCCCGGCCTCGATCTGGAACGACGGCTTCAAGGAGGAGTTCGCGGCCGAGGTCGACGGCATCAAGATGGGTGACGTCACCGACCTGTCGAACTTCATCGGTGCCGTCATCGACGAGCGCTCGTTCGCCAAGAACAAGGCGGCGATCGACCGTGCCTCCTCCGACCCGAGCTGCACGATCGTCGCCGGCGGCACCTACGACGACTCGGAGGGCTGGTTCGTCCGTCCGACCGTCATCGAGTGCACCGACCCGGAGAACGAGGTCTTCAAGGCCGAGTACTTCGGCCCGATCCTCGCGGTGTACGTGTACGACGACGAGAAGTACGACGAGATGCTGACCCAGATGGAGTCGGTGTCGGACTACGCGCTCACCGGTTCGGTCATCTCCAACGACCGCGCCGCCGCCGCGTACACGATGGAGAAGCTCCGCTTCGCCGCGGGCAACTTCTACATCAACGACAAGTCGACCGGCGCCGTCGTCGGCCAGCAGCCCTTCGGCGGCGGCCGCGCCTCGGGCACCAACGACAAGGCCGGCGCCCCGCAGAACCTGATGCGCTGGACGCTGACCCGCGCCATCAAGGAGACGCTGGTCCCGCCGACCGAGTACGGCTACCCGCACATGGGCTGACGCCCGCCCGCCGCGCGAGCGGCCCCTGATCACCGCCCCCCTCCCCGGTCCCCCCAGGCCGGGGTCGGGGGCGGTACTCATGTGCGGGCACCCGGGAGCCGGTGGCAGGGTGGGCGGATGACCGTGAGGACCGCGCCCACCCACTCCCTCGGCGCGGAGCGGCTGACGGCCGTCCGCGCCCTGCTCGACTCCGCCTTCGACGGGGACTTCTCCCCGGAGGACTGGGACCACACCCTCGGCGGCGTCCACGCCTGGATCGAGGACGGGAGGGGCCTCGTCGCGCACGGGGCCGTCGTCCAGCGCCGGGTGCTGCACCGCGGACGCTCGTACCGGATCGGGTACGTCGAAGGGGTCGCCGTCCGGGCCGACGCGCGCCGGCGCGGCCTCGGCGGCGCCGTCATGGACGCCCTGGAGCGGGTGATCGACGCGACCCACGCCTTCGGCGCGCTCTCCGCCTCCGACGAGGGCGCCGCCCTCTACCGGGGGCGCGGCTGGCGGGTCTGGGGCGGCCGGATCGAGGTGCTGGGCCCGGACGGGGTCGTCCGGCTCCCGGAGGAGGAGGGCGGGGTCCTCGTCCGTCCGGCGGGCGCCCTCGGCCTCCCGGACCCCGGCGCTCCGCTGGTCTTCGACTGGCGGGACGGCGACGTCGTGTGACGGAGCGGGCGGCCGGGGGAGAGGCGCCGTCTCAGATAGTAGGAAGCCCGAGTAATTGTGGAGACAGAAGCGGGTCCCTGCCCTAGCTTTGTAGAAGCCGAACGTCTCGCTCCATCAGCGAACGGCGGTCGAGAGCGCGACGCCCCGTGCAGGCAACCCCTGCGGCGGCGCTCCCCGCCCCCTTCCGGCGCCTTCGATCACTGATCTCCCGATCGCAGCTGATCTCCGCACATCCGGATCACCACTGATCTCAAGGAGTCGATCCCCCATGGCCGCTCAGACCGCCCCCCGCGTCCGCCACTCCGCAGCCCGTCCCAGCGACGAGGCCCGGCAGAACGCCGCCGCCGCCCTCCAGCGCGCCCTCGACCGCCGGGACAACGGCGGCTCCACCGGCCACTGACCCCGTCCGACACCTGTCCGTTCGTCCACATGGTGGACGACGCGTGTCAGACGATGGGACGAAGAGTAGGGTGCCGCCATGTCTCACAGCATCAGTCTCGCAGTCATCCCCGGCGACGGCATCGGCCAGGAGGTCGTGGCCCAGGGCCTCAAGGTCCTCTCGGCCGTGCTTCCGCAGGACGTGAAGCTGGAGACCGAGGAGTACGACTTCGGCGCCCGGCGCTACCACGCCACCGGTGAGACCCTCACCGACGCCGACCTCGACTCCCTCAAGAAGCACGACGCCATCCTGCTCGGCGCGATCGGCGACCCGTCGGTCCCGTCCGGCGTCCTGGAGCGCGGCTTCCTGCTGAAGCTGCGCTTCGCCTTCGACCACCACGTCAACCTGCGCCCCTCGAAGCTGCTGCCCGGCGTCGCGACCCCGCTCGCCGGCCAGCCCGCGATCGACTTCGTCGTGGTCCGCGAGGGCACCGAGGGCCCGTACACGGGCAACGGCGGCACCATCCGCAAGGGCACCCCGCACGAGGTCGCCACCGAGGTCTCCGTCAACACCGCCTTCGGTGTCGAGCGCGTGGTCCGGGACGCCTTCGCCCGCGCCCAGGCCCGCCCGCGCAAGAAGCTGACGCTGGTCCACAAGAACAACGTGCTGACCTTCGCCGGACACCTCTGGACCGACGTCTTCCAGCGGGTCGCCCAGGAGTTCCCCGAGGTCACCACCGACTACCTGCACGTCGACGCCGCGACGATCTTCCTCGTCACCGACCCGGCCCGCTTCGACGTGATCGTCACCGACAACCTCTTCGGCGACATCATCACCGACCTCGCCGCGGCCGTCTCCGGCGGCATCGGCGTCGCCGCCTCGGGCAACATCGACCCGAGCCGCGAGTTCCCGTCCATGTTCGAGCCGGTGCACGGCTCCGCGCCGGACATCGCGGGCCAGGGCAAGGCCGACCCCACGGCCACCGTCCTCTCCGTCGCCCTCCTGCTGCGCCACCTCGGCCACGAGGCCGAGGCCGCCCGGGTCGAGGAGGCCGTCGCGGCCGACCTCACCGAGCGCGGCGACACCGTCCGCACCACGGACGAGATCGGCGACGCGCTCGCCGCGCGAGTAGCGAGCTGACCCGCGCGCCACTGACACCACACAGCAGCCGCCGGGTCGTTTCCACGCCCGGCGGCTGCTTCGTCGTACGCGGTCGCGGGGCGCCGGACCCCTCTACCCTCCGTATCACCGGACCGCGCGCCCCCGCGCCGCGTGCACCCGTTTCCTCCGCCGGTCCCCCCGGGCGATAATCGAACGTGGGGCCGCGGCATGCGGGCACGCCGTGGGCGCGGTCCGACCCACACAACCGGTGAAGGACACGCACTCATGACCAAGCCCACGATCGAGCTCAAGCCCTCCTCCAGCCCGCTGTCCACCGCGGAGCGCGAGGCGATCCTGGCCAACCCGGGATTCGGCCGCCACTTCACCGACCACATGGTCACCATCCGCTGGACCGAGGGCCGCGGGTGGCACGACGGCCAGCTGGTGCCGTACGGCCCGCTCTCCCTCGACCCGGCGACCAGCGTCCTCCACTACGCCCAGGAGATCTTCGAGGGCCTGAAGGCCTACCGCCGCCCCGACGGCTCGGTCGCCAGCTTCCGCCCGGACGCCAACGCCCGCCGCTTCCAGTACTCCGCCCGCCGGCTCGGCATGCCGGAGCTGCCGGTCGAGACCTTCATCGAGGCGTGTGACGCCCTGGTCCGCCAGGACGAGGCGTGGGTGCCGGCGCACGGCGGCGAGGAGTCCCTCTACCTGCGCCCGTTCATGATCGCGACCGAGGTCGGCCTGGGCGTCCGCCCCGCCAACGAGTACCTCTTCGTGGTCATCGCCTCCCCGGCCGGCGCGTACTTCCCGGGCGGCGTCAAGCCGGTCTCCATCTGGGCCTCCGAGGACCGCGTCCGCGCCGTCCCCGGAGGCGTCGGCGACGCCAAGACCGGCGGCAACTACGCCGCCTCCCTGCTCGCCCAGGCCGAGGCCGCCGAGAAGGGCTGCGTCCAGGTCGCCTACCTCGACGCGGTCGAGCACAAGTGGGTCGAGGAACTGGGCGGCATGAACCTGTACTTCGTCTACGGGAACAAGATCGTCACCCCCACCCTCACCGGCTCGCTGCTCGCCGGCATCACCCGCGACTCGCTGCTCCAGGTCGCCCGCGACCTCGGCTACGAGGCCGAGGAGGCCCGCGTCTCCATCGACCAGTGGCGGGCCGACACCGAGAACGGCACCCTCACCGAGGTCTTCGCCTGCGGCACCGCCGCCGTCATCACCCCCGTCGGCACGGTCAAGACCGCGAGCGGCGAGTGGCAGCACTCGGGCGGCGAGCCCGGCGAGGTCACGATGCGGCTGCGGGACGCCCTGCTGGCGATCCAGACCGGGAAGGCCGAGGACACCCACGGCTGGGTCCACCAGCTGGGCGGGTGACGCCCGCCTCCGCGCGGACGGCTACTCCGTGAGAACGGCGCCCGGGACGACCTCCGTCCCGGGCGCCTCCCGTACCCGGCCCGGCGTGAGCACCGCGTACAGCACCCCGCCGACCAGGCCCGACAGGACGAAGCTGCAGTCGATCCCGCCGGTCAGGGCCAGCAGCGGACCCTCGTACAGCGGGGTCGAGACGGCGGCCAGGCCCACCGCCGCGCCGAGCGCCCAGGAGGCGGTGGCCCGCGGGTGCCAGCCGGCCGAGAACCAGTAGATCCCGCCGCGCGAGCGCCGGTTGTAGACCTGGAGCGCCTCGGGGTCGTACGCGCCCCGGCAGCGCGCGTGCCCGATCAGGGTGATGACCGCCCACGGGGTGCCGATCGCCGTCAGGAGCAGCACGAACGAGGTCATCGCCGACTGGGCGTCCGAGGCGAAGTGCCCGAGGAAGACGAAGCCGGTGGCGACCGCCGCCACCACCAGGGTGGCCCGCGCCCGGGTGGCCCGGGGCAGGATCGCGTCCAGGTCGAGACCCATCGAGTAGAGCATCAGGCTGGCGTTGCCGACGGAGCCGGCGGTGGCGGCGATCAGCAGCGGGACGAGGTACCAGCCGGGGGAGGCGGTGACCAGCGGCCCCGCGTAGTCCAGGCCCGCGCGGGCGGCGAGCGCCGTGTACGTGCCGAAGAGCTGGGGCACGAGCAGGCCGACGAGCAGCCCGAGACAGGTGGCCCACCCGACGCTCCTCGCGCTGTGCCGGGCGGGCGAGACGTACCGGGTGTAGTCCCCGAGCAGGGTGATGAAGGCGACCGGGCCGCTGAGGCCGGCGGCGACCGCCGAGAGCAGCCAGGTCGGCCAGAAGGAGCCGAGCAGGTACGGGGTGTCCGGCACGGGCGCGGCGGTGAAGTCCCCGGCGTAGGCGAACAGCCCCAGCGCCAGGAGGAGGGTCATGGCGACGGCGAGCGCCTGGCTGAGCCGGAGCAGCAGCCGGTAGCCGTACACGGCGCCCACCACCGTGCAGGCCGCGAGCAGCGCGTAGACGGCCGCGTGCGCCCCGTCGCCGGTGGAGAGGCCGGTCAGGCGGGCGAGCGTGCCCACCATGACGTCACCGCCGATCCACAGGGTCAGGGCGGTGTAGCCGAGGGAGAGCAGCAGCCCCACCACCGAGCCGACGAGCCGGCCGCGGACGCCGAAGAAGGCGCCGGACGAGGTGGAGAGGTTGGTGGCGGTGCGCAGGGAGACCAGCGCCAGCGGGGCGGTGACCGCGACGCCGGCGAGCGTGCCGGCGACCACGGAGGTCACCGAGCCCCACAGGCCGAGGCCGAAGGAGACCGGCAGCCAGCCGAAGACGATCACGCCCAGGCAGAGGTTGGAGCCGAGGAGGATCGCGATCAGGTCGCGGGGGCCGCTGGTGCGTTCGGCCTCGGGGATGGTGTCGACTCCGTGCTGTTCTATCGCCATGGGTCCTCCGGGGGAAGCGGAAGGCGGGATTTTTGAGTGGCGCTCAATGTGACCTGCGCCCGTACCGCCCGTCAATCCTTGGAAGGATCCGTCTCAGCATTTAGAGTGTCGCTCAAACAGGAGGTGCATGACGTGCGACTGACCCCCACGGAACGCGACCGGCTGCTGCTCTTCGGCGCCGCCGAGCTCGCCCGGGCCCGCCGGGCCCGCGGGCTGCGACTGAACGTCCCCGAGGCGACCGCCCTCGTCGCGGACACCGTCTGCGAGGCGGCCCGCGACGGCAAGCGACTCGCCGAGGCCATCGAGGCGGCCCGCTCCGTCCTCGGCCCCGAGGACGTGCTGCCCGGCGTCGCCGACGTGGTGACCGAGGTCCACGTCGAGGCCGTCTTCGACGACGGCTCCCGGCTCGCCGTCGTCACCGACCCGATCGGCGGAGGCTCGCTCGGCGCCGGAGCCCCCGGCGCCCTGCTGCCCGGCCCCGGCCACCCCGAGCGGGAGCCCGCCCTCACCCTGACCGTGCGGAACACCGCGACCGTCCCGGTCAGCGTCACCTCGCACTTCCACTTCTTCGAGGCCAACCCGCGCCTCGACTTCGACCGCGCCGCCGCCTACGGCATGCGGCTCGCCATCCCCGCCGGCGCCTCCTTCCGCTTCGACCCCGGCGGCTCCGCCGAGGTCGGGCTCCTCCCGATCGGCGGCGCCCGCGTCGCCATCGGCTTCGCCGGCCTCGTCGACGGGCCGCTGGACGCGCCGGGCGCGAAGGAGGAGGCGCTGCGCCGCGCGGCCGCCTGCGGCTACCTGGGCGTCACGGCCCCGAAGGAGGACGACTGATGGATCCGTACGAGTACGCCTCCGTGCACGGCCCCCGGGCCGGCGACCGCGTCGTCCTCGGCGACTCCGGACTCGTCGTCCGGGTCGAGGCCGACTCCCAGGAGCCCGGCGAGGAGTTCCTCGCCGGCTTCGGCAAGACCGCCCGCGACGGCCTCCACCTGAAGGCCGCCGCCGTCCGCGAGACCTGCGACGTCGTCATCAGCAACGTGCTGCTGATGGACGCCGTCCAGGGCATCCGCAAGGTCTCCATCGGCATCCGCGAGGGCCGGATCCACGCCATCGGCCGGGCCGGCAACCCCGACACCCTCGACGGCGTCGACGTCGTCGTCGGCACCGGCACCTCGATCGTCTCCGGCGAGGGCCTCATCGCCACCGCCGGAGCCGTCGACACCCACGTCCACCTGCTCTCGCCCCGGATCATGGAGGCCTCGCTCGCCAGCGGCGTCACCACGATCATCGGCCAGGAGTTCGGCCCGGTCTGGGGCGTCGGCGTCAACTCGCCCTGGGCGCTCAAGCACGCCTTCAACGCCTTCGACGCCTGGCCGGTCAACATCGGCTTCCTGGCCCGCGGCTCCTCCTCCGACCCGGCCCCGCTGGTCGAGGCGCTCGCCGAGGGCGGCGCCTCCGGCTTCAAGGTCCACGAGGACATGGGCGCCCACACCCGCGCCCTGGACACCGCGCTGCGGGTCGCCGAGGACCACGACGTCCAGGTCGCCCTGCACTCGGACGGCCTCAACGAGTGCCTGTCCGTGGAGGACACCCTCCGCGTCCTGGAGGGCCGCACCATCCACGCCTTCCACATCGAGGGCTGCGGCGGCGGACACGTCCCCAACGTCCTCAAGATGGCGGGCGTGCCGAACGTCATCGGCTCCTCCACCAACCCCACCCTGCCCTTCGGCCGCGACGCGGTGGCCGAGCACTACGGGATGATCGTCTCCGTCCACGACCTGAAGACCGACCTCCCCGGCGACGCCGCCATGGCGCGCGACCGGATCCGGGCCGGGACGATGGGCGCGGAGGACGTCCTGCACGACCTCGGCGCGATCGGGATCACCTCCTCCGACGCGCAGGGGATGGGAAGGGCCGGCGAGACCGTACGCCGGACCTTCGCCATGGCCGGGAAGATGAAGGCCGAGCTCGGCCCGCTGGAGGGCGACGGCGCGCACGACGACAACGCGCGCGTGCTGCGCTACCTGGCCAAGCTCACCATCAACCCGGCGATCGCCCACGGCCTCGCCCACGAGATCGGCTCCGTCGAGGTCGGCAAGATGGCCGACATCGTGCTGTGGCGGCCCGAGTTCTTCGGCGCCAAGCCCCAGCTGGTGCTGAAGAACGGCTTCCCCGCGTGGGGGGTCACGGGCGATCCCAACGCCGCCACCGACACCTGCGAACCGCTCGTGCTCGGCCCGCTGTTCGGCGCCCACGGTGCCACCGCCGCGGACCTCTCCGTCGCCTTCGTCGCCCAGGCCGCCGTCGACCTCGGCGGCGACCGGATGCCGACCCGGCGCCGCCGCGTCCCCGTGCGCGGCACCCGGGGGATCGGCCCCGCCGACCTCCTCCTCAACTCCCGCGTCGGCGACGTCCAGGTGGACGACCGCACCGGTCTCGTCTCGCTCGACGGCTCCCCGATCCGCTCCGAGCCGGCCGACTCCGTCTCCCTGAACCGCCTCTACTTCCTCTAGGACCCGCCCCCATGACCTCGTACCGCATGCCCGCCGAGTGGACCCCGCACGAGCGGACCTGGATGGCCTGGCCCAGCCCCAACCCCACCTTCACGAGCGACGAGGAGCTCGCCGAGGCCCGCGGCGCCTGGGCCTCGGTCGCCCGCGCCGTCCGCCGCTTCGAGCCGGTGACCATGGTGGTCGCCCCCGGCGACGCCGAGGGCGCCCGCGCGCTCCTCGGCGACGGCGTCGAGCTGGTCGAGCGGGAGCTCGACGACGCCTGGATGCGCGACATCGGCCCCACCTTCGTCACGAACGGCACCGAACTGGCCGCCGTGGACTGGGTCTTCAACGGCTGGGGCGCTCAGGACTGGGCCCGCTGGGAGCACGACTCCAAGATCGCCCGCCACGTCGCGGACGCGGCCGGAGTACGCGTGCTGAGCAGCCCGCTCGTCAACGAGGGCGGCGGCCTCCACGTCGACGGCGAGGGCACCGTCCTCCTCACCGACACCGTCCAGCTCGGCTCCGGCCGCAACCCCGAGTGGAGCCGCGAGCAGGTCGAGCGGGAGATCCACGCCAAGCTCGGCACCAGCAAGGCGATCTGGCTCCCGCACGGCCTCGCCGGCGACTACGGCATGTACGGCACCCAGGGCCACGTCGACATCGTCGCCGCCTTCGCCCGCCCCGGCACCGTCCTCGTCCACAGCCAGCAGGACCCCGCCCACCCCGACTACGGCCGCTCCCGGCTGTACGTCGACATCCTCCGCGCCCAGACCGACGCCCAGGGCCGCCCCCTGGAGGTCATCGAGGTCCCCGCCCCCACCGTCCTCAAGGACGAGGAGGGCGACTGGGTCGACTACTCCTACATCAACCACTACCTCTGCAACGGCGCCGTGATCCTCTGCGCCTTCGACGACCCCCACGACGAGCTCGCCGCCGAGATCTTCCGCCGCCTCTTCCCGGAGCGCGAGGTCGTCCTGGTCGACGCCCGGACGATCTTCGCCGCGGGCGGCGGCATCCACTGCATCACCCAGCAGCAGCCCGCGGTGTAGAACGTACGAGTGAGTCAGAGCAGCAACCCGGTCCCGCCCGCCGCCCCCCGCCGGCGCAACCAGCCCGCCCCGCCCCGCGAGGAGGTCTTCGCGGCGGCCATGGACACCGTCGCCGAGCGGGGGCTCGACGGCCTGACCATGGCGGGGCTCGGCCGGCAGGTCGGGATGAGCAGCGGGCACCTGCTCTACTACTTCCGCACCAAGGACGAGCTGCTGCTCCAGACCCTGGAGTGGAGCGAGGGACGGCTCGGGGCCGAGCGGGGGGCGCTGCTCTCCCGCCCCGGCACCGCCCGCGAGCGGCTCGACGGGTACGTCGAGGTGTACGTGCCCGACGGGCCGCGCGACCCGCACTGGACGCTCTGGCTGGAGGTCTGGAACCGGTCGCAGAACGCCGCCGAGGACGCCCGCGCCCGCCAGGCCGCCATCGAGGGGGCCTGGCACCGGGACCTCGTCGCCCTCCTCGCCCAGGGCGTCTCGCGCGGCGAGTTCCGGGCCGTCGACCCGGACCGCTTCGCCACCCGGATGCGCGCCCTCCTGGACGGCTACAGCGTGCACGTGGCGGTCGGGCTCCCCGGCACGGGGCGGGCCGAAGTCCTCGCCCAGGTGCGGGAGTTCATCGACGAAACCCTGATTCCGCGAACGTAACGCACGCAAGTACTCCCGATCGTTGCCCGGTACACCCTTGTCGTGCGCCGGGCGGCTCCGGCACGGTTCCACGCCATGGGACGAGAGCACTGGAAGAAGATCTGGGTCGGTTCGGCCGGCAACATGGTCGAGTGGTTCGACTGGTTCGTGTACGCGAGCTTCGCCACCTACTTCGCGGGGGCGTTCTTCCCCGAGGGGAACGACACCGCCAAGCTCATGAACACCGCCGGCATCTTCGCCGTCGGCTTCTTCATGCGCCCGGTCGGCGGCTGGCTGCTCGGCCGGGTCGGTGACCGCAAGGGCCGCAAGGCGGCCCTCACCCTCACCGTGACGCTGATGTCCGCCTCCGCGGTCCTCATCGCCGTCGCCCCCACCTACGCCGTCGCCGGCTACGGCGGCGCCGCCGTCCTCCTCGTCGCCCGGCTCCTCCAGGGCCTCTCCGTCGGCGGCGAGTACGCCGCCAGCGCCACCTACCTCACCGAGGCGTCCGCCCCGCGGCACCGCGGCTTCGCCTCCAGCTTCCAGTACGTGTCGATGACCGCCGGCCAGATCCTCGGCCTCGGCCTCCAGATCGTCCTCCAGCGGACCATGTCCACCGAGGCCCTGCACAGCTGGGGCTGGCGCATCCCCTTCGTCGTCGGCGCCCTCGGCGCGGCCGTGGTCTTCTACCTGCGCCGCAACATGCTGGAGACCGAGGTGTACGAGGAGACCGCCGACGACGGCGTCGGGAGCGGCGAGAAGGGCACCCTCAAGGCCCTGTGGGCGCACCGGCGCGAGGCCTTCCTCGTCGTCGCGCTCACCATGGGCGGCACGGTGGCCTACTACACGTACACCACCTACCTGACCAAGTACCTCTCCAACAGCGCCGGGCTGCCCAAGCAGACCGCCACCCTGGTCTCCTTCTGCGCCCTGATCGTCTTCGCCTGCCTCCAGCCGCTCGCCGGCCGGCTCTCGGACCGGATCGGCCGCCGCCCCCTGCTCATCACCTTCGCGATCGGCTCGACCCTCCTCACCGTGCCGATCATGACGATGCTGAAGCACGCGGGCTCCTTCTGGCCCGCCCTCGGGCTCGCCCTGCTCGCCCTGGTCGTCGTCACCGGCTACACCTCGATCAACGCCTGCGTGAAGGCCGAGCTCTTCCCGACCGGCATCCGCGCCCTCGGCGTCGCCCTGCCCTACGCGATCGCCAACGCCCTCTTCGGCGGCACGGCGGAGTACGTGGCCCTGTGGTTCAAGGACTCCGGGGCCGAGTCCGGCTACTACTGGTACGTGGCGGGCTGCGCGGCCGTCTCGCTGGTCGTCTACCTCACCATGCGGGAGACCCGCGACATCGACCTCGGCCGGGTCGGGGCCGCCGCGCCCGCCCCCGGCGCCGTACCGGCCACCCGGAAGGAGGACGCCCTGGATTCCGCATCGTGAGATCCGCGTCCTGAACCGCGCGGGCCTGTGGCAGACTGCGGGCGTGCTCGCTACCACGATGATTATCGGCAGCGGCGCGCCGGTCCGCAGTGACCGCTGACCCCCGGGACCCCACCCCCGGAACGGCGGCCACCGTGCCCCAGACCCGCGCGCAGACCTCTCGCACCCGCGAGGGGTTTTTTCGTTTTCCGGCCCCATCCACGCCGGAGACGGACCACGCGTGAGAATGGGGGCAAGTGGATCCAGACCTTCCGGAGCCACATCCGACAGGAGCCAACACAGTCATGACCACCGAGAGCGGCGAGAACCCCCGCCCGGGCGCCGGCCCGGCCGACGACAGCTTCCACGTCTTCGACACGACGCTCCGCGACGGAGCCCAGCGCGAGGGCATCAACCTCACCGTCGCGGACAAGCTGACCATCGCCCGGCACCTCGACGAGTTCGGTGTCGGCTTCATCGAGGGCGGCTGGCCCGGCGCCAACCCGCGGGACACCGAGTTCTTCGCCCGCGCCCGCCAGGAGATCAGCTTCAAGAACGCGCGGCTCGTCGCCTTCGGCGCCACCCGCCGGGCCGGCGGCACCGCCGCCGACGACCCGCAGGTCAAGGCGCTCCTCGACTCCGGCGCCCCGGTGATCACCCTGGTGGCCAAGTCCCACGACCGGCACGTCGAACTGGCCCTGCGCACCACCCTCGACGAGAACCTGGAGATGGTCCGCGACACCGTCTCCCACCTGGTCGCCCAGGGCCGCCGGGTCTTCGTCGACTGCGAGCACTTCTTCGACGGCTACAAGGCGAACCCCGACTACGCCAAGGCCGTCGTCCGCGCCGCGCACGAGGCCGGCGCCGACGTCGTCGTCCTCTGCGACACCAACGGCGGCATGCTCCCCGCCCAGATCCAGGCCGTCGTCGCCACCGTCCTCGCCGACACCGGCGCCCGGCTCGGCATCCACGCCCAGGACGACACCGGCTGCGCCGTCGCCAACACCCTCGCCGCCGTCGACGCGGGCGCCACCCACGTGCAGTGCACCGCCAACGGCTACGGCGAGCGGGTCGGCAACGCCAACCTCTTCCCGGTCGTCGCCGCCCTGGAGCTCAAGTACGGCAAGAAGGTGCTGCCCGACGGCGCCCTCGCCGAGATGACCCGCATCTCGCACGCCATCGCCGAGGTCGTCAACCTCACCCCCTCCACCCACCAGCCGTACGTCGGCGTCTCCGCCTTCGCCCACAAGGCCGGCCTGCACGCCTCCGCCATCAAGGTCGACCCCGACCTCTACCAGCACATCGACCCCGAGCTGGTCGGCAACACCATGCGGATGCTCGTCTCCGACATGGCCGGCCGCGCCTCCATCGAGCTCAAGGGCAAGGAGCTCGGCGTCGACCTCGGCGGCGACCGCGCGCTGGTCGCCCGGGTGGTCGAGCGGGTCAAGGAGCGCGAGCTCCAGGGCTACACCTACGAGGCCGCCGACGCCTCCTTCGAGCTGCTGCTGCGCGCCGAGGCGGAGGGCCGGGCCCGCCGCTACTTCCGCACCGAGTCCTGGCGGGCGATCACCGAGAACCGCCCCGACGGCACCCACGCCAACGAGGCCACCGTCAAGCTGTGGGCCAAGGGCGAGCGGATGCTCGCCACCGCCGAGGGCAACGGCCCGGTCAACGCCCTCGACCGCGCCCTGCGGGTCGCCCTGGAGCGGATCTACCCGCAGCTCGCCAAGTTCGAGCTGGTCGACTACAAGGTCCGCATCCTCGAAGGCCGGCACGGCACCGAGTCCACCACCCGCGTCCTCATCACCACGAGCGACGGCAACGCCGAGTGGTCGACCGTCGGCGTCGGCGAGAACGTGATCGCGGCCTCCTGGCAGGCCCTGGAGGACGCCTTCACCTACGGCCTGCTGCGCGCGGGGGTGGACCCCGCCGAATGACAGGTTCCGCCCGGTATGTCTAGTTCGATCCTGTTCGGGTAATTTCGAACCATGAGGACCAGGGCGATTCCGGTGTGGTCGGCCCTCGGCGGGCTGATCCTCCTGCTGCTCCTGGCCCTGGCCCCCGCGTCGGCGGGGGCCAGGGCCACGGGCGTCCCCGACGCGGGGGCCGCGCTGAGACAGGGCCCGGTCTACGTCGACCCGGGCGCGGCCGGCCAGCTCTCCACGGCGGACGCGGCCGCCCTCGCGGAGAAGATCGAGGACGCGGACAAACCGCTCTTCGTGGCGGTGCTGCCGGAGGGCGCGGAGTACCCGCCGCAGGGGCTCATCGACAACCTGCGGGAGCAGACGGGCCTCGCCGGGGTGTACGCGGTGCGGCTCGGCGACCGGTTCGACGCGAAGGCCGACAGCCGGGTGCTGTCGCCGGCCGCGGTGGACAACATGGTCGCCGCCGTCACCCGTCCCGGCACCGACGCCGCCACCGAGCTGAACGCCTTCGCCGACCAGGCCCTCCCCGCGATGCGCGGCTCCGCGCCGGACGCCTGGGCGGGCGGCTCCGACTCCGGCGTCCCGGTCGCCGGCCTGGTCACCCTCGGCGCGGTCGCCGCCGTCGGCGGCGCGGGCGCCTACGCGGTGGTGCGCGGCCGGCGCAGGCGCAAGGAGGCCGAGGAGCGGGCCGCCCTGGAGAAGCTCCGGGTCGTCGTCGACGAGGACATCACCGCCTTCGGCGAGGAGCTGGAGCGGCTCGACTTCCACCCCGCCGAGGCCGGTGCCGACGAGGCGATGCGCGCCGACTACGAACGGGCCCTCGACTCCTACGACCGGGCGAAGGCCCTGATGGGCTCGGCGACCCGGCCGCACGACGTCCGCGGGGTGACCCAGGCCCTGGAGGACGGGCGCTACGCGCTGGCGGTGCTCGACGCCCGCCGCGCCTCCCGCCCGCTGCCCGAGCGCCGGCCGCCGTGCTTCTTCGACCCGCGCCACGGCCCCTCGACCGAGGACCGCACCTGGACCCCGGCCGGCGGGGCGGCCCGCCAGGTCCCGGTCTGCGCGGCCGACGCGGCCCGCCTGGACGACGGCGAGGACCCGCGGGCCCGCACCGTCGAGACCGAGACCGGCCGCCGCCCCTACTGGGAGGCCGGACCCGCCTACGGCCCCTGGGCGGGCGGCTACTTCGGCGGCGGCCTCCTGCCCGGCCTCCTCGTGGGCACCCTCCTCGGCTCCGCCCTCTCCACCCCCGCCTACGCCACCGAGTACGGCGGCCCCGACTTCCAGGACGGCGACGCCGGCGGCGACTTCGGGGGCGGGGACTTCGGCGGGGGCGACTTCGGCGGCGGGGACTTCGGGGGCGGCGGCGACTTCGGCGGGGGCGGCGGCTTCGACGGCGGCGGAGGCTTCTGACGCCCCCGCCGGACCGGCGGTACCGTCGAGGGGGCGGCCGGCCGCGTCGTTCTCGTACTTCGCCCCGTGGACGCCGAGCGCCCGCCGTCCGCGGGGGGAAGCGGAGGGCGGGCGCGCTCGGGGGGCCGTCGGACCGGGCGGGGCCGGACGGCGCGGGCGTCAGGCGGCGTTCTTGACGGCGGAGATGTCGAAGTTCAGCTTGACCTTGTCGCTGACCATGACGCCGCCGGTCTCCAGGGCCGCGTTCCAGGTGAGGCCCCACTCGGAGCGGAGGATCTCGGCGGAGCCCTCGAAGCCGACGCGCTCGTTGCCGTAGACGTCCGTGGCGGCGCCGTTGAACTCCAGGTCGATGGAGAGCGGCCTGGTGACGTCCTTGATGGTCAGGTCGCCGGTGATCCGGTACTTGTCGCCGCCGAGCTGCGCCGCCTCGGTGGAGCGGAAGGTCATCAGGGGGAACCGCTCGGCGTCGAAGAAGTCGCCGCCGCGCAGGTGGTTGTCGCGGTCCCCGATGCCGGTGTCGACGGAGGCGATCTTGACGTCGATGGAGGCGGTGGAGGCGGCCGGGTCGGTGCCGTCCAGCCGCAGCGTGCCCTCGTGCTCGGCGAAGGAGCCGCGGACGTTGGTGACCATGGCGTGGCGGACGGTGAAGCCGATGCTGCTGTGCGCCGGGTCGATGGTGTACTCGCCGGTCAGGGCGGCCAGGGCGGGGTCCACGGGGAGGGTGGCGGTGGCGGTGGCGACCTCGTTGTTCTTGCGGCCGAAGAGACCCATGGTGTGCTCCTTGTCGGGGGGTGTTGTTGAACCTTCAACGAGAACGACTGTAGCCCCATTCCGTTCAACATTCAACATCTCTCGGAAAGGTTCGCCCGAACAGCGCAGTGCGGCTCCGCTTTTTATGGGAATCCCACAATCAAAGGGGGTGTCAGGCTGTGGACTCGCTCCGTAGTCCCCCCGGTTCTGTCCGTCCCCACCAGGAATCGACACGCGAGACTGTACGGAGTCGACGGCGGGGTTTTCTTGGTCGACTTCGTAGGGTCGGTACATGACCCTTGTCGACGAGATCCCGAGCGAGCCCACCGACGCACGTGGCCGCGTCGCCGAACTGCACGTCCTGCGCGAGCAGGCGCTGGCCGGTCCCAGCGAGCGCGCGACCGAGGCCCAGCACGCGAAGGGCAAGCTGACCGCGCGGGAGCGCATCGAGCTGCTCCTCGACCCGGGTTCCTTCAACGAGGTCGAGCAGCTGCGCCGGCACCGCGCGCAGGGCTTCGGCCTGGAGGCCAAGAAGCCCTACACCGACGGCGTCATCACCGGCTGGGGCACCGTCGAGGGCCGCACGGTCTTCGTCTACGCCCACGACTTCCGGATCTTCGGCGGCGCCCTCGGCGAGGCCCACGCCACCAAGATCCACAAGATCATGGACATGGCCATCGCGGCCGGTGCCCCGCTGGTCTCCCTCAACGACGGCGCCGGCGCCCGCATCCAGGAGGGCGTCTCCGCCCTCGCCGGCTACGGCGGCATCTTCCAGCGCAACACCAAGGCGTCCGGCGTCATCCCGCAGATCAGCGTGATGCTCGGCCCGTGCGCCGGCGGCGCCGCCTACAGCCCCGCCCTCACGGACTTCGTCTTCATGGTCCGCGAGACCTCGCAGATGTTCATCACCGGCCCGGACGTCGTCAAGGCGGTCACCGGCGAGGAGATCACCCAGAACGGCCTCGGCGGCGCCGACGTGCACGCCGAGACCTCCGGCGTCGCGCACTTCGCGTACGACGACGAGGAGACCTGCATCGCCGAGGTCCGCTACCTCCTGTCGATGCTCCCGCAGAACAACCGCGAGAACCCGCCGGCCGTCGCCTCCGAGGACCCGGCCGACCGGCGCTCCGACGTCCTGCTCGACCTGGTGCCCGCCGACGGCAACCGCCCGTACGACATGCACAAGGTCATCGAGGAGCTCGTCGACGACGGCGACTTCCTGGAGATCCACGAGCGCTGGGCGCGCAACATCATCTGCGCGATGGCCCGCCTCGACGGCCAGGTCGTCGGCATCGTCGCCAACCAGCCGCAGTCCCTCGCCGGCGTCCTCGACATCGAGGCCTCCGAGAAGGCCGCGCGCTTCGTCCAGATGTGCGACGCCTTCAACATCCCGATCATCACCCTTCTGGACGTCCCCGGCTTCCTGCCCGGCGTCGACCAGGAGCACGGTGGAATCATCCGCCACGGCGCGAAGCTGCTGTACGCGTACTGCAACGCGACCGTGCCCCGGATCTCGCTGATCCTGCGCAAGGCGTACGGCGGCGCGTACATCGTCATGGACTCCCAGTCGATCGGCGCCGACCTGACGTACGCCTGGCCCACCAACGAGATCGCGGTCATGGGCGCCGAGGGCGCCGCCAACGTGATCTTCCGCAAGCAGATCGCCGAGGCCGAGGACCCCGAGGCCATGCGCGCCCGCATGGTCAAGGAGTACAAGGCCGAGCTGATGCACCCGTACTACGCGGCCGAGCGCGGTCTCGTCGATGACGTCATCGACCCCGCCGACACCCGCCAGGTGCTCATCCGGTCCCTCGCCATGCTCCGCACCAAGCACGCCGACCTGCCGTCCCGCAAGCACGGCAACCCGCCGCAGTAAGACTTCAGCAAGGAGTCCACCGAAGTGACCACGCCTGCCACAGCCAACCTTCTCCGCGTCGAGAAGGGCCACGCCGACCCCGAGGAGCTGGCCGCCATCACCGCGGTCCTGCTCGCCCGCGCCGCCGCCCAGCCCGAGCCGGCCGCCGCCCACCGCGGCCGCACCGCGGCCGGCTGGCGCCGCCTGGAGCGCGAGAACGGCTTCCGCGCCCCGCACAGCTGGCGCTGACGCCCCCGGCGTACGGAAAGGGCCCCCGCTCCTTCGAGGAGCGGGGGCCCTTTCGCGTGGCGCTGTCACCGACGAGCCCGGCGGGACGGTTACCGCAGGCGGGCCATGAGGGCATGCTCGACGAGGGTGATGAGCGCGCTCTTGGCGTCCGCGCGGTGGCGGGCGTCGGTGGTGATGATGGGGGTGTCGGGGCCGATCTGGAGGGCCTCGCGGACCTCGTCGGGGGTGTAGGGCTGGTTTCCGTCGAAGCCGTTGAGGGCGATGACGAAGGGGAGGCCGCTGTTCTCGAAGTAGTCGACGGCGGGGAAGCAGTCGGCGAGGCGGCGGGTGTCGACGAGGACGACGGCGCCGATGGCGCCGCGGACGAGGTCGTCCCACATGAACCAGAAGCGGTCCTGACCGGGGGTACCGAAGAGGTACAGGATCAGGTCCTGGTCGAGCGTGATGCGGCCGAAGTCCATGGCGACAGTCGTCGTCGTCTTGTCGCCGGTGTGCGTGAGGTCGTCGATGCCCGCGGACGCGGACGTCATGACGGCCTCGGTACGCAGCGGGTTGATCTCCGAGACGGCGCCGACGAACGTGGTCTTGCCCACGCCGAAGCCGCCCGCCACCACGATCTTCGCGCTGGTGGTAGAACGGGCCGCACCGCCGCTAGAGCTTGCGAAGTCCACTGAGCACCCTTTCGAGCAGTGTCACGTCTGGCTGACCGCCGGCGGCCTCGTCGCCGCCGGGCTGGTGGATGGCGACAAGTCCGGCCTCGGCCAGGTCGGCGACGAGGATCCGGGCAACGCCGAGGGGGATGGAGAGAAGGGCCGAGATCTCCGCGACCGACTTGATCTCGAAGCACAGCCGGCAGATCCGCTGGTGCTCGGGCAACTGCCCCTGCAGCCGGGCCGGATCGGCCGTGGTGCTGACCAGCGCCTCGATGGCGAGCTGGTAGCGCGGCCGGGTCCGGCCACCGGTCATCGCGTAGGGACGCACGAGCGGGTTGTGCCCGCCGCCCGCGCCCGCCGCGGCCCGCGGGACGCGCGGGGCCGGGGCCTCGGGCTGCGCCTGCGGCTGCCCGTAGCCCTGGGGGACGCCCTGTCTGCTGGGTGCGGAAGGGAAGTTGTACCGGTTCTGCGCGGTGTCGCCGAGCGGCGCCTGATGCGCGTCGAAACCGTTGTAGGGGTTCGCCCCCGGGGGTGTTCCCACGTCTCCTCCTCCGACTGCCTCGCGGCCCGTGTCCCTTGGACCGCGTCACCGCACCCTAACGGTGCGGTGACGTGAAACGCACTGTGTGTCTGTTAGTTGAGAAGACTTCCCTGGAGCTCCGCCCGCAGGTCCGGGGTGAGGACGGAACCCGCGCGGTCCACCAGCAGGGCCATCTCGTAGCCCACGAGGCCGATGTCGGACTCCGGGTGGGCGAGGACGGCCAGCGAGGAACCGTCCGAGATCGACATGATGAAGAGGAAGCCGCGCTCCATCTCCACCACGGTCTGGTTGACCGCGCCGCCCTCGAAGATCCGGGACGCGCCAGCGGTCAGCGAGGTCAGCCCGGAGGCGACCGCCGCCAGCTGGTCGGCACGGTCGCGGGGGAACCCCTCGGACATCGCCAGCAGGAGTCCGTCGGCGGAGACCACCACCGTGTGCGACACCCCGGGGGTGTTGTCCACGAAGTTGGTGATCAACCAGTTCAGATTCTGCGCCGCCTGGCTCATGCTCACACTAACGCTCCTGGTTGTAGGTACTGCCCGGGCCGAGGCCCGATCCGTTCGTGTCCGTTCCCGCGGTGCGTCCCTGCTGGACGCCCCGGCGCAGGTTGCTCAACCTGCCCCGCACGTCCTCGGGTGCGCGGGAGACCTGGGGGCCGCCCTGCGGGGTCTGCTCCGCGGTGCCCTCGACCAGGTTGGCCTTGGGGACGCGCCGGGGGAGGCCGGACGGAGTGACCCCGCCCGCCTTCGGCTCGCGGAGCTTCTTGGCCTGCTCCCAGCGCTCGTCATTGGCCGAGCGCCATTCGTCGGAGCCGTCGTTCTCGCTCTTCTCGTCCTGCCCCGCCGGCTGCGCGGGCTGGGCCGGCGGCACGGGCCGCTGCGCCCGGGGCGCCTGCGGGGCGGCACCGCCGCGGCGCGGCAGACCGGCGTCGGTCAGTGCCTGGCCGGCGTCCGGAGCGGGACTCGGAGCCGGAGCCGGACGGTCGAAGCCTACGCGCTCACGGCCCTGTTCGGGAGCGGCCGGCGAAGATTCCGATTCCGGCCGGTAACCCTGGTCGAAAGCGCCCTGGTAGGAGCTCTGCTCAGGCCACTCGCCCTGGTGGGACTGGCCTTCGAACGCCTGATCGTAACCGGCGTGGGCCGTCTCCTGGGCGCCGTACGCCGCTTCCGCATACGCCTGCTGCGGGTACCCGCCGGGCTGCTGGTCGTACCCCTCGTAGCCCTGCTGCTGCGGGTAGCCGTAGCCGTCCTGCGGCTGCTGCTCGTAGCCCTGGGCGTACTCCTGGCCGTACTCGGCGCCGTACTCCTGGGCCTGCTCCTGGCCGTACTCCTGGCCCTGCCGCTCGTACCCGGAGGCGTACTCCTGGCCGTAGCCCTGCTCCTGGCCGTACTCGGCGCCGTACTCCTGGCCCTGCTCCGCCTCGTCCTGGAAGGACGGGCGGTCGCCGCCCTGGTGGACCTGGGCCTCCAGGGCCGCGCGGCGCTCCTCGCGCAGCAGCGAGCGGTTGACCGGGTCCAGCGGACGGCCCTCGCCCTGCTGCTCGTAGCGCGAGTCGTCGAAGCCGAGCTCGGCCGCGGTGCGCATCGGGGCCGCGGCGGCCTCGAAGCCGCCCTGCTGCTGCGGGATGATCTGGGAGACGGTGAAGTCGTCCTGGACCGGCTGCTCGCCACCGCCACCGTGGGTGATCGCGTCCGGCAGCATGATCAGCGAGGTGGTGCCCGCCTGCTCGCCCGAGGGGCGGAGCTGGACCCGGATGCCGTGGCGGTCGGAGAGCCGGCCGACCACGAACAGGCCCATGCGCTGGGAGACGGCGGCGTCCACCGTCGGCGGATTGGCCAGCTTGTGGTTGATGTCCGCGAAGTCCTCGGCGGTGAGGCCGATGCCCTTGTCGTGGATCTCGACCATCACGCGGCCGTCGGGGAGACGGGTCGCGGTGACGCGGACCTTGGTCTGCGGGGAGGAGAACGTGGTGGCGTTCTCCAGGAGCTCGGCGAGCAGGTGCACGAGGTCGGTCACGGCCTGGCCGTGGATGTCGGCCTCCGGCACGCCGGCGATCTCGATGCGCTCGTACTGCTCCACCTCGGAGGAGGCGGCGCGCAGCACGTCGACCAGCGGGACCGGCTGGTCCCAGCGGCGGCCCGGCTCCTCGCCGGCGAGGACGAGGAGGTTCTCGCCGTTGCGGCGCATGCGGGTGGCCAGGTGGTCCAGCTTGAAGAGGTTCTCCAGCTGGTCCGGGTCGGCCTCGTTGTTCTCCAGGTCGGTGATGAGGGTCAGCTGGCCCTCGATCAGCGACTGGTTGCGGCGCGAGAGGTTGGTGAAGATCGCGTTGACGTTGCCGCGGAGCATGGCCTGCTCGGCGGCGAGCCGCACGGCCTCGCGGTGGACCTGGTCGAAGGCGCGGGCGACCTCGCCGATCTCGTCCTGCGAGTCGATCGGGATGGGCTGGACGCGGGTGTCGACCCGGCCCGGCTCGGTGCGGGAGAGCTGGTCGACCAGCATCGGCAGGCGCTGCTCGGCGATGCCGAAGGCGGCGGTGCGCAGCTCGCGCATCGAGCGGCTCATCTGGCGGGCCATCATCCCGGCCAGGACGAAGGCGGCGAGCAGGGCGACGACGACGACGGCGCCGATGACCCAGGCGTCCGTCTTGGCGTCGTCGGAGATCTCGGCGGCCTCGGCCACGGCCTTGTCGACGAGGACCTTCTCGACCTCGCTGTAGCCCTCGAACTTGGAGGTGGCGATCGCCATCCAGGTCTCGGCGTTGATCCCCTTGGCCGCGAGGGCCTTGATCGCGTCGGCGTCCTGGGCGGTGCCGATCGCGCCCGCCACGCCGGAGTAGACCGAGCCGTCCTTGCCCTTGGGCAGGGAGAGGCCGGCGGTCTCCAGCCGCTTCTCGCCCTCGGCGGCCCTGTCGCCCATGACCTTCTTCAGGCGCTCGACGTCCTCGACGGTGCCACCGGAGTTGTACTCGCCGAGGGCGATCTGCTCCAGGTAGTTGTACGAGTTGAAGGCGACGGACTGCTGGGCGAAGACGCTGTCCTTGGCGCTGGGCCGGACGAGCAGCTGGGTGCCGATGGAGCGCTGGAGCGACTCGGCGCCCTTGGAGAGCTGGATCGCGTAGACGGTCCGGCCGTAGCTGGTGATGTTGCCGGTGCCCAGGCCGAGCTCGTTGGAGAACTCCATGAGGTAGTGCTGGACGCCGGTGTAGCCGAGCTGGGTGTTCACCGGGTCGAGCGCGGCCGTGTAGGCGTTCTTGCGGAGCGCCGCGAGCTTGGGCTCCTCGTTCTTGAACGTCTGCAGACGCCGTTCGAGGCCCTGGCCCGAGGGCATGTTCTCGACGGCCTTGTCGAACGCGGCGCGGGCCGCGTCGGTGGCCGCGTACGCCTTGGTGATCTCCTCGCCCGCGCGGTCCTTGCCGGAGAGCAGCGGGGCGGCCGTCAGGTCGCGCTCGTTGAGGAGGGCGGTGGAGTACTCCGAGGCGGCGCGCACGATGAGCGCCGTCTTCTCGGCGTCCTGCGCCTCCTGCCAGGTGTCGATGGCCCCCTTCACCTGGAAGCCGCCCATGACGAGGCCGACGAGCACGGGTATGAGGAGGATCGCGTTCAGCCGGGTGGGCACGCGCCAGTTGCGCGGGGACAGCTTGCTGGAGCTGCCCCGGGGAGCGGGGGCGGGAGGGGGCGTCACCGGTACGTCCGCGGGCGACACCGCGCCGCGCGACGGCGGGGTGAAGTTGCCCCGCGCCTCCTGCTCCGCGGAGCCATCCATGCTGCGCCTCACTCGACCAACAACCTCTCGGCGTCGGCACCTACGTCGTGCCGGTGTTTCGTTCAGGGCCGTACTACTCGGGAGTTCATGAATTGCAGCACGTGAAGGGGGTCGGTTCCAAACAGTGGGACGGGGCCGCTTCCCGTGGTCCACGCCTCGCATAAAACGGGCATAAAGAACGAGCCCCGCCAAATGGCGGGGCTCATGTGAGCGCAGTGACACCGATCGGATGCGTCGGGTGTCCGGGGCGCCCGAATTCTCTGTCGAAATGTTATGAAGCCCGCACCGGCCCGTGTCGAAGGACACAGCCCGGCGCAGGCCGCGCCGGCCCGGGGGCATATGACAACTGCCCTGGTGGGACCCCTACTTGAGGCGGGCCATGAGGGCGTGCTCGACGAGGGTGATGAGCGCGCTCTTGGCGTCCGCGCGGTGGCGGGCGTCGGTGGTGATGATGGGGGCGTCGGGGCCGATCTGGAGGGCCTCGCGGACCTCGTCGGGGGTGTAGGGCTGGTTTCCGTCGAAGCCGTTGAGGGCGATGACGAAGGGGAGGCCGCTGTTCTCGAAGTAGTCGACGGCGGGGAAGCAGTCGGCGAGGCGGCGGGTGTCGACGAGGACGACGGCGCCGATGGCGCCGCGGACGAGGTCGTCCCACATGAACCAGAAGCGGTCCTGACCGGGGGTACCGAAGAGGTACAGGATCAGGTCCTGGTCGAGCGTGATGCGGCCGAAGTCCATCGCCACCGTGGTGGTGGTCTTGCCACCGGTGTGGGTCAGGTCGTCGATCCCGGCGGAGGCCGCGGTCATCACGGCCTCGGTGCGCAGCGGGTTGATCTCCGAGACGGCGCCGACGAACGTGGTCTTGCCCACGCCGAAGCCACCGGCCACCACGATCTTCGCGCTGGTGGTCGATCTGGCGGCACCGCCGTTAGAGCTTGCGAAGTCCACTGAGCACCCTTTCGAGCAGTGTCACGTCCGGCGTGCCGCCGGCTTCTCCGTTGCCCGGCTGGTGGATCGCCACCATGCCCGCCTCGGCCAGGTCGGCCACGAGGATCCGGGCGACGCCGAGCGGCATCGACAGCAGGGCGGACACCTCGGCCACCGACTTGACCTCACGGCACAGGTGGCAGATGCGCTGGTGCTCCGGGAGGAGCGTGGCGAGGTGCGCCGGGTCGGCCGTGGTGCTGACCAGCGCCTCGATGGCGAGCTGGTAGCGCGGCCGGGTCCGGCCGCCGGTCATCGCGTAGGGACGGACCAGCGGCTGGTCGCCCTCATGACCGTACGGGTCGTCCAGGGACGAGCCACCGTACGGATCGTGATGGGCGGGGGGCGGGGTCATGAATCCTCCGGGCGTGACAGCAAGACCTCTGCCGTCTGATGGGGCCGGTGGGGGGCCGGATGGGGCGGCCGGACGATTGAACGGTGCCGGGGGCGGTACGTGTGGGGGAGTACCGCCCCGTCGGGGGGACAGGTGCCGTGAGCGGGTGGGGACCGCTAGTGCAGCAGGCTGCCCTGGAGCTCCGCGCGGAGATCCGGGGTGAGGACGCTGCCGGCCCGGTCGACCAGCAGCGCCATCTCGTAGCCCACGAGGCCGATGTCGCACTCCGGGTGCGCGAGCACGGCCAGCGAGGAACCGTCCGAGACCGACATGAGGAAGAGGAAGCCGCGCTCCATCTCCACCACGGTCTGTGCCACGGGACCGCCCTCGAAGATCCGGGAGGCGCCCGCGGTCAGCGAGGTGAGCCCGGAGGCGACCGCCGCCAGCTGGTCGGCACGGTCGCGGGGGAATCCTTCGGACATGGCAAGGAGCAGACCGTCGGCGGAGACCACCACCGTGTGCGACACCCCGGGGGTGTTGTCCACGAAGTTGGTGATCAACCAGTTCAGGTTCTGCGCCGCCTGGCTCATCGCGCTCAACTATCGCTCCTGCTGGTGGTTCGGACCGAGGTGGAAGCTACCCGTGGTCGAGTTGCCCGCCTGCCGGCCCTGCTGGATGCCGCGGCGCAGGTTGGTGAGCCGGCCGCGGACGTCGTCGGGTGCACGCGAGACCTGGGGGCCGGCCGTGTGGGCCTGCTCCTGGGCGGTCCCGGGTACGAGGTTGGCCTTCGGCACACGGCGCGGAAGACCGGAGGTGGTGACCCCGCCGGCGGACGGCTTGCGCGCCCGCTCGGCCTGGCGCACCAGGTCGTCGTTGGGCGAGGGCCGCCAGGCGGCCGAGCCCGTCCGGCCGCCGTCACCGGCCGCCGGACCGCCGGTCGGGCGCGGACCCGCCGGGGCGGGCTGCTGCACGACCGGGGTCTGCGTGGTCCGCTCGGCCTCGGGCGTCCGCTGCGCGGGCCCGCCCGGGGCCTGCTGCTGACCCTGGTCCTGGTGGAACCAGTTGGTCTCCAGCGTGTCGAAGAGCGGGGTGCGCCCGTCGCCCGCGGCCGGCGCCGGCGGCAGGGCCTCCGGACGGCGCGGCCGGCTGAGCTGCGGCTGACGCGGCTCGGGCGCCTGCGGGGCGCCGTGCCGCGGAGCCTGCGGCCCGGCCTGCTGGAGCCCGGGCTGCTGCGGGAGCCCGCCCTGCTGGGGGCCCGCCTGCCGGGGCTGCTGCGGAGCCCCCGGGAACCCGCCCTGCTGGGGCGCGCCGAAGTCGTCGCCGGCGGGCCGGCGCGGGGCCGGGGCCTGCGGGGCCTGCTGCTGGGCCTGCGGTACGAAGGGCTGGCCGCCGTACGACGGGCGGTCCTGGTACTGCGGGGCCTGGGGCGCCTGCGGGGCGCCGAGGTCCGGGCGCGGGAACTGGCCGGTCGAACCGGGACCCTGCGGGGCCTGAGGGGCACCGAAGTCCGGGCGCGGGAACTGGCCCGTGGAGCCGGGGCCCTGCGGAGCGTCGTAGTCCGGGCGCGCGAACTGCGCGGTGGACGCCGGGTCCTGGTACTGCGGGGCCTGGGGCGCCTGGAAGTCCGGGCGGGCGAACTGGCCGGTCGAACCGGGGCCCTGCGGGGCGCCCGGCGCGGCGAACGCGCCCGTGGTCTCCGGGTCGTCGTGGCCGCGCGGGGCGTCCAGCGGCGTCATGTCCTGCTGCGGGCGGCGCACCGGCTGCTGGGCCGGGTCGCTGCCCCAGCTCGCGGCCTGCGGGCGCTGCGGCTGGGGGTTGCCGCCGGGCAGCTCGGCGCGCGGGAAGCCGTTCGGGGCGCCCAGCGGGTCCTGCTGCTGCGGGGCCTGGGGCGCCTGCGGCTCCTGCTGGCGGCCGCCCCACACGTCCGTGCGGGACGGGATGGCGCTGGCCGCGCCGCCGATGAGACCGGCGCCGGGGCCGGGCTGCTGCGGCTGGGGGAGCTGCGGAAGCTGACCGGTCTGCTCCAGCTGGGCGTTGGCCGGCTGGGGCTGCTGCGGGGCCTGGGGGGCCTGCGGCGCGCCGTCACGGGCGGGCAGCGCGGTGCGCGGGCCGCCGGCCGGGCC
>NZ_JBEZUZ010000082.1:0-38122 GCF_040636735.1 Streptomyces sp. NPDC035033
GTCCGGGGCCCTCGCCGGCGCCGCGGTGTCCGGCGCCCCCTCCGACCGCGCCGCCGCCGTGTCCGGCGCCCCCTCCGGCCGCACCGCCACGCCCGTCCCCGGGCCCGGGCGGTCGGCGTACGTGTGTCCGTACGACCGGGGCGGCTGCTCCCTCTTCCCCTCGCTCTCCCCCGCGGTGCTCAGCGCGCCGCCCCTCGATCCGCCGCTGCACGCGGAGGACCGGCTGCCGCGCGTCGGCGCGTTCGCCGGCGGCGGCGCGGCACGGGATCCCGGGGTGCGGCCGCGCGCCCCGGACCTGCACGTCCTTCAAGTCCTCCGGACCTAGGGCGGCCCCTCCCCGCCCTACCGACAACCCCCCTTTTTCTTTCCCAGAAGGACGAGACCACCATGGCCGCCAACCGTTCCGCCACCGCCGACCGCCGCGCCCGAATAGAGGAGATGCGCCGCGCCGAGCAGGCCCGTGAGCGCCGCAACCGCTTCCTGACCATCGGCGTCTCCGCCGTCGTCGTGCTGAGCCTCGTCGGCTTCGGCGGCTACGTGCTGAAGAAGCAGGCCGACGAGGAGGCCGCCAAGGAGGCCGCCGCCAAGGCCCCCATCGCCGGCGAGAAGTCCTGGGACGCGGGCAAGCTGGGCCGCAACCACGTCACCACCGCCGTGAAGTACGACGCCAAGCCGCCGGTCGGCGGCGACCACCACCCGGTCTGGCTGAACTGCGACGGCGACGTCTACGACAAGGCCGTCCCCGAGGTGCACGCGGTCCACTCGCTGGAGCACGGCGCCGTCTGGGTGACGTACAACAAGAAGGCCGCCGCGGCCGACGTCGAGAAGCTGAAGGACAAGGTCTCCGGCACCCCCTACACGCTGATGAGCCCGGTCGACGACCAGGCCGGCGCGATCATGCTGTCCGCCTGGGGCAAGCAGGTGACCGTGGACAGCGCCACCGACCCGCGCGTGGACGCCTTCCTCACCAAGTACGTGCAGGGCAAGCAGACGCCCGAGCCGGGCGCGGCCTGCACCGGCGGCGTCGGCGCCGACGGGATGGGCGGCGCGGGGATGGGCCAGTGAGCCCCCGCCGCACGCGGTACGCGGCGGTCACCGCGGTCGCCCTGGCGGTGCTGTTCGCCGCGGGCGCGGTCACGGTCGCCTCGGCCGAGCGCGAGGAGGGGCCCCGTGCTCCCGCCTCCGCCTCGGCGGACGCCGGCTTCGCCCGGGACATGTCGGTCCACCACCAGCAGGCCGTCGAGATGTCCTTCATCGTCCGGGACCGGACGACGGACCCGGCGGTGCGCCGGCTCGCGTACGACATCGCCAACACCCAGGCCAACCAGCGCGGGATGATGCTCGGCTGGCTCGACCTGTGGGACCTGCCGAAGGTCGAGTCCGGCACCGCGCCGATGACCTGGATGGGCATGCCCGTCACCGGCGCCGAGGACGGCGCGCTGATGCCCGGCATGGCGACGGACACGCAGCTGGAGGCCCTGCGCAAGGCGTCCGGCAAGGAGGCCGAGGTCCTGTACCTGCGGCTGATGACCGCCCATCACCGGGGCGGCGTGCACATGGCCCAGGGCTGTGTGGACCGGTGCTCGGTGGCCGTCGAGCGGGACCTCGCCCGGGGCATGGTCGACGCCCAGGAGTCGGAGATGGCGCTGATGGCGGACATGCTCCGCGAGCGCGGCGCCACCGCCTGACCCGGCGCCCCCGGCCCCCGCGACCCGCTGCGGTCGCGGGGGCCGACGCGTGCCCGCAGAATGAGAGGCGCTCGGGGACGACGTACGAGGACGTTCGACGAAAGGTACGCAACCCCATGACCACGGCGAAGGACATCATGCACCCGGGAGCCCGCTGGATCCCGGAACACGAGACGCTCGACCGCGCGGCGCAGCTGATGCGCGAACTGAACGTGGGGGCGCTCCCCGTCGCCGACGAGAACGAACGGCTCTGCGGCATCGTCACCGACCGCGACATCGTGGTCCGCTGCGTGGCGATGGGCCACGACCCGGCGAAGGTGACCTGCGGCTCGATCGTCCAGGGCACCCCGCGCTGGATCGACGCGGGCGCGGACGTGTCGGAGGTGCTGTCCGAGATGCAGGACCACCAGATCCGCCGGCTGCCGGTCATCGAGAACAAGCGGCTCGTCGGCATGATCAGCGAGGCGGACCTGGCCCGGCAGCTCTCGGACGACCAGCTGAAGGCGTTCTGCGAGAGCGTCTACGCCGCTTCCGGGTCCCCGGGCGGATCCGCCTCCTGACCCGTTCCCCGCAGTGCTTCCAGGACGACCCGGGCCACCGTGCCCGGGTCGTCCCGCATGATCAGGTGGCCCGAGGGCACGGCCGCCTCGTAGCGGGCGCCGAGCCGGCGGGCCAGGGCGCGCTGGCGGCGCTCCCAGCGGGCGGAGCCGTCGGGGGCGGCGAGGACGGTGACGGGGGCGCCGGGCGGGAGGGGGCGGGTGCGGCGCAGCGCGAGGAGTTCGGCGGCGACGGAGCCGTAGCGGGCGTTCTCGCGCAGGGCGCCGCGCCAGACGCGTGAGGTGCGGTAGACCCGGCGGACCAGGTCGGGCGGGGCCGGGTCGGGGTGGAGGGCGAGGCGGCGGAGGGCGGGGCCGAGGGCGGCGGGCAGGCCGAGGGCGGTGAGGGCGGTCCCGGCGGCGGTGGCCGGGCCGGGCCCGCCGGGGCGGGGGCGGTCCTCGACGGAGGAGTCGACGAGGACGAGGGCGGCCGTGCGGTCCGGGTGGAGGCGGGCGAAGCCCTCGGCGTGGAGGCCGGCGATCGAGTGGCCGACGACGGTGACGGGGCCGGGCAGGCGCAGGGCGTCGAGGAGGGCGGCGATCCGGCCGGCCTCGCCGGCGAGGGTGGGGTGCGCGGGGCCGCCCTGGGAGAGGCCGTGGCCGGGGCGGTCGAAGCGGACGACGGTGCGGTGCGGGGCGAGCAGCGGAACGACCGGGTCCCAGTCGAACCAGCTGAGCCCGAGGCCGGCGGAGAGCACGCAGACCGGCCCCCGGCCGTCGACGGCCACGTGGTGGGCGAGGCCCCCGATCCGTACGAAGGTCATGCCCGTCCGCCTTCCGGAACCGCGCGGCTCCCGGTCCGGGCCGCCGCCCGGTCCCGACGCGCCGGGACCGCGGGGTCCCCGATCCGTGCGGGGCTCATTCCCGCCTCCCCTCCCTGGCCGCCGAGACGGCGAGGACGCCGGTCCAGACGGCGACCAGGAGGACCTGGAGGCGCTGGCCGGCGCCGAGGGACCACAGGCCCCGGCCGGCCTCGAAGGCGGCGACGGCGGCGAGGGTCCAGGCGGTGGCGGCGAGTTCCAGGGCGACGAGGACCGGGCCGGTGCGGGCCAGCGGCCGCCAGAGGCCGTACCGGCGGGCGGCGACGGTGAGGGCGACCATGGCGACGAGCGCGCCGGTCATGGCGAGGCCGGAGCTGACGGCGTGGGCCGTGTGGGTGGCGGGGACGAGTCCGGCGGTCTCGCGGGCGGCGCACTCCGGGTCGGCGGTGGGGGCGCAGCTGAGCGGGAGGCGGGAGTCGACGGCGGTGGCGGCGCCGAAGAGCGCGAGGGCGGCCCAGCCGGTCAGGAGCCAGGGGCGGCGGCCGGCGGGCCCGGGGTCGGTGCGGGCCCAGCTGGGGACGCCGGGTTCGGGCGCGGGCCCGGCGGCGACGCGGGCGGCGAGGAGGCCGGTGACGGCGCCGGCGAGGACGAGGAGGCCGGCGGCGAGGTCGGTGGCGCGGAAGAGGCCGCCGAGGGGCTGGTCGGCGGCGGCGAGTTCGGAGACGTACGTACGGACCGGGTCGAGACCGGTCCGTACGACGACTTCAAGGACCCAGGCGGTGTACGCGAGCGCCCCCAGGAACAGCAGGACGGCGGACGCGCGCGTGACCTTTCCGGGCATGCCGGGACAGACGTCAGGGAGTGCCGGAAGGTTCCCGGTGCTCCGGGTGGACCCACTCGGGCTCGCGGAACCTGGGCAGGGCCGCGGGGACGAGGACGCCGAGGACGAGCAGGCCGCCGCCGACGACGAGGAGGTGGCGCCAGAGCGGTTCGCCGTCGGACCGGTCGGGCGGGACGAAGCCGATGACGAGGAGGTGGCGCCAGAGCGGTTCGCCGTCGGACCGGTCGGGCGGGACGAAGCCGATGACGAGGGCGGCGGAGGCCGTGGTCGTGAAGGCGAGCGTCGGCCAGGAGACGAACTGCCGCTCGGCGCCGCCGTCCCGGCGGACCGCCGCGTCCTCGGTCGCGGCGGTCCGGGCCGGCTCCGCCGGATCGTCGGTGGTCGTCATGGGCCCATGATCACGGTGGGGGACGGACTTCGCATGTCGGGACGCGAGGGGGGACGGCGAGGGGTCCGGGAGCGGTTCCCAGGACATAGCGTCGGTTTGACGATTACACTGGGGGGCGTGCCTCAACTACGCCTCGCGCTGAATCAGATCGACTCGACCGTCGGGGACCTCGCCGGGAACTCCGAGGCGATCGTCCACTGGACCCGGCACGCCGTCGGGCAGGGCGCGCACCTCGTCGCCTTCCCCGAGATGGCGCTGACCGGCTATCCCGTCGAGGACCTGGCCCTGCGGCCGTCCTTCGTCGAAGCCTCCCGGGCGGCGCTGGCCGCGCTCGCGGAGCGACTCGCCGACGAGGGCTTCGGCGAGGTGCCGGTGGTCGTCGGCTACCTCGACCGCACCGAGCGGGCGGTGCCCCGGCTCGGCCGCCCGGCCGGCTCGCCGGAGAACGCGGCGGCGGTGCTGCACCGGGGCCGGGCCGTGCTCCGCTTCGCCAAGCACCACCTGCCGAACTACGGCGTCTTCGACGAGTTCCGCTACTTCGTGCAGGGCGACACCCTGCCGGTGCTGCGGGTGCGCGGGGTGGACGTGGCGCTCGCGATCTGCGAGGACCTGTGGCAGGAGGGGGGCCGGGTGCCGGCGGCGCGCAGCGCCCGGGCCGGGCTGCTGCTGTCGGTGAACGCCTCGCCGTACGAGCGGAACAAGGACGACACCCGGCTCGAACTGGTCCGCAAGCGGGCCCAGGAGGCCGGCTGCACGACCGCGTACCTGGCGTCGACCGGCGGGCAGGACGAGCTGGTCTTCGACGGGGACTCGATCGTGGTGGACGCGGCGGGCGAGGTGATCGCGCGGGCCCCGCAGTTCACCGAGGGCAGCGTGATCCTCGACCTGGACCTGCCGGCCGCCGACCCGGACGCCCCGGCGCCGGGCACGGTGGTGGACGACGGGCTGCGGATCGACCGGGCGGTGCTCACCGGGGAGGCCGGGGAGGTGCTGCCCGCGTACGAACCGGAGCTGACGGGCGGTTACGCGCACCGGCTCGACGACGACGAGGAGGTCTACTCGGCGCTGGTCATCGGGCTGCGCGCGTATGTCGCGAAGAACGGTTTCCGCTCGGTGGTGATCGGCCTCTCCGGCGGGATCGACTCGGCGCTGGTCGCCGCGATCGCCTGCGACGCGCTGGGCGCGGACCGGGTGCACGGGGTGTCGATGCCGTCGAAGTACTCCTCGGAGCACTCGAAGGGCGACGCGGCCGAGCTGGCCCGCAGGACCGGGCTGCGCTTCCGCACCGTCTCCATCGAGCCGATGTTCGACGCGTACATGGCGGCGGTGGAGCTGACCGGGCTCGCCGAGGAGAACCTCCAGTCCCGGCTGCGCGGCACCACCCTGATGGCGATCTCCAACCAGGAGGGCCACCTCGTCCTCGCCCCGGGCAACAAGTCCGAGCTGGCGGTGGGGTACTCCACGCTGTACGGCGACTCGGTCGGCGCCTACGGCCCGATCAAGGACGTCTACAAGACGGATGTCTTCCGGCTGGCCCGCTGGCGCAACCGGGCGGCCGAGGAGCGGGGCCAGACCCCGCCGATCCCGGAGAACTCGATCGTCAAGCCGCCCAGCGCCGAGCTGCGCCCGGGCCAGGTGGACACGGACTCGCTGCCGGACTACGAGGTGCTCGACCGGCTCCTCGCCCGGTACGTGGACGGCGACGAGGGCACGGAGGCGATCGTGGCCGCCGGCTTCGACCCGGAGCTGGTGGCGCGGACGCTGCGGATGGTGGACGCGGCGGAGTACAAGCGGCGCCAGTACCCGCCCGGCACCAAGATCTCGGCGAAGGGCTTCGGCAAGGACCGGCGCCTGCCGATCACGAACCGCTGGCGGGAGACGCCGGCTCCCTGACGCCGGCGTCGCCGGTGACGAGGGCGCCGCGCGCGACGACGGGCGAGGGCTCGTGCGGCGTTCCCGTGCGGGTCTCGCGGCGGTCGAGGAGGCCGGCGGTGACGGCGATCGCCAGGCCGGCGGCGGCGAGGGCGGCGCCGACCAGGGCCGGGGAGGTCCAGCCCCAGCCGGCGGCGACGGCGGCCCCGCCGGCCCAGGCGCCGCCGGCGTTGGCGAGGTTGAAGGCGGAGTGGTTGGAGGCGGAGGCGAGGGTGGGGGCGTCCTTCGCCTTCTCCATGACGAGCATCTGGAGCGGGGTGGTCGTCATGAAGCCGACGGCGCCGAGCACCACCACGGTGACCAGGGCGAGCCAGGGCACGTGGACGGTGAGGCGGAAGGCGACCAGGGTCACGGCGAGGGCGGCGAGCGAGCCATACAGGGTGGGGCGCGGGGCGCGGTCGGTGAGCGGTCCGGCGGCGAGCGCGCCGGCCGTCATGCCGATCCCGAAGAGGGCGAGGACGATCGTGACGGTGGACTCGCCGAAGCCCATCACCTCGGTGGTCATGGAGGCCAGGTAGGAGTAGACGGCGAAGACGCCGGCGAAGCCGAGGACGGCGGTGAGCAGGCCCAGCAGCACCTGCGGGCGGCCGAGGGCGCGCAGTTCGCGGCCGAGGCCCTGGCGCCCGTCGACGGGGAGGTCGGGGACCAGCCGGGCGAGGGCGGCGAGCGCGGCCAGGCCGATGGCGGTGACCACGAGGAAGGTGGCGCGCCAGCCGAGGTGCTGGCCGAGCAGGGTGGCGGCGGGGACGCCGAGGACGTTGGCGACGGTCAGGCCCAGGAACATGGTGGCGACCGCGCGGGCCTGCCGGTCGGGGCGGACCAGCCGGGCGGCGACGACGGCGCCGACGCCGAAGAAGGCGCCGTGCGGCAGGCCGGCGAGGACCCGGCCGGCGAGCAGCCAGCCGTAGCCGGGGGCGAGGGCGGAGGCGAGGTTGCCGACGGTGAACAGCGCCATCAGCAGGAGCAGCATCCGCTTGCGGGGGACGCGCGAGCCGAGCGCGGTGAGCAGCGGGGCGCCGACGACGACGCCGAGGGCGTAGGCGGAGACGAGGTGGCCCGCGGTCGGGACGCTGGTGCCGAGGTCGCCGGCGACGTTGGGCAGCAGGCCCATCATGACGAACTCGGTGGTGCCGATGCCGAAGGCGGAGATGGCCAGGGCGAGCAGGGCCACGGGCATGGGTGGGAGACCCTTTCCGGATCCGAGGATTGTTTTCTTACGAAACAAATTCTCGCAGACGGCTGGGTATTCCTGGCTTCCGGGGGATGAAGAACAGGTTTCGCCTGACCTTCAGGGGGTCAGAACGCGATCCGGGCGGCGAGTGGCAGGTGGTCGCTCTCGGTCTCCGGCAGCGCCCAGGACGAGACCGGCTCGACGCCCCGCACCAGGATCTGGTCGATCCGGGCCATCGGGAAGGAGGCCGGCCAGGAGAAGCCGAAGCCGTCGCCGGCCGCGCCCTGGGTGGAGCGCAGCTGCGCGGTGACGGCGTTGAGCGCGCGGTCGTTCATGGTGCCGTTGAGGTCGCCGAGGAGGACGATCCGCTGGGCCCGGTCGCCGGCGATGGCCTCGCCGAGGGCGTCGGCGCTGGTGTCGCGCTGGTTGGCGGTGAAGCCGGCGTCGAGGTTGACCCGCACGGAGGGGAGGTGGGCGACGTACACCCGCAGCTCGCCCTGGGGGGCGACGACGGTGGCCTGCATGGCGCGGGTCCAGCCCATGTGGATGTCGACCGGCCGTGGGTCCCGCAGCGGCAGCCGGCTCCACAGGCCGACGGTGCCCTGGACGGAGTGGTACGGGTACGCCTCCGCGAGCTCCCGCTCGTAGACCGGCACCATGTCGGCCTTCAGCTCCTCCAGGGCCAGCACGTCGGCGCCGGAGGCGGCGAACCGGCGGGCGGTGCCCTCGGGGTCGGGGTTGTCGGCGTTGACGTTGTGGGTGGCCACCGTGAGGTCGCCGCCGTCCGCCGACTTGTCGGCCACCAGCCCGCCGAAGAGGTTGAGCCAGACGACCGCCGGGAGCAGCAGCGCGAGCAGCGCGGTGGCGGAGCGGCGCAGCAGCGCGAGGAGGAGCAGGACCGGGACGAAGAGGCCGAGCCAGGGCAGGAAGGTCTCGGTGAGGCTGCCGAGGTTGCCGACCCGGTTGGGGATCTGCGCGTGGAGGGCCATCAGGAGGGCGAGCGCGAGGGCGCAGACGGCCAGCAGGATGCCGCGCCGCCAGATGCCGGGATCGCGGCGCAGACGGCCGAGGGCGGAGCGGAAGCGGCCGCGACTCCCGGAAGCGGCGCCTCCCGTTCCGCCGTGCTCCGTCCCCGTCATGTCCACCCGCGTCATCGCTGCCCTCACTCGCCTTGCCGTGCCGTCGTGCCGTCCGTGCTCCGAGACCCGGTCCGACCCTAGGCGATGCCGGGCCCCGCGCACTCCCCCAAGGACGGACGCGGCGTGTGACGGGGTTCCGGCCGCCCGCCGGTTCGGGCGGGCTGTGACAGAACGCGCACATTCGTGCGGGTCCCGGCCGGGCGGCGGTGTCCGGGGGGGCCGGGGGCGGTGTGAACAGCGCCACTCCACCCCACTTCCCCGCCCACCCGGCGAAGTGCCACCATGGACGTGGTCCGGGGACGCCGTCAGGGCGCCTCGAGATGACGAAGGAGTCGTTCACATGACGCTTCAGGCTGCCTCGAAACAGCCCGCCGACGGCACGAAGACGCTGTACGGCGGCAAGGGCTCGCGCCGCCTCACCGTCCACGACATCGCCGCCGCCAAGACCCGCGGCGAGAAGTGGCCCATGCTCACCGCCTACGACGCCATGACCGCCTCCGTCTTCGACGAGGCCGGCATCCCGGTGATCCTCGTCGGCGACTCCATGGGCAACTGCCACCTCGGCTACGACACCACCGTGCCCGTCACGATGGACGAGATGACCCTGCTCTCCGCCGCCGTCGTCCGGGGCACCAGGCGCGCCCTCGTCGTCGGCGACCTGCCCTTCGGCTCGTACCAGGAGGGGCCCGTACAGGCCCTGCGCAGCGCGACCCGCCTCGTCAAGGAGGCCGGCGTGCAGGCGGTCAAGCTGGAGGGCGGCGAGCGTTCGCTGCCGCAGACCGAGATGATCGTCCAGGCCGGCATCCCCGTCATGTCCCACCTCGGCCTCACCCCGCAGTCCGTGAACGCCATGGGCTACCGGGTGCAGGGCCGCTCCGACGAGGCCGCGCACAAGCTGCTGCGCGACGCCAAGGCCGCCCAGGACGCGGGCGCCTTCGCGCTCGTCCTGGAGCTGGTCCCGGCCGAGCTCGCCGCCGAGGTCACCCGCTCGCTGCACATCCCGGTCATCGGCATCGGCGCCGGCCCGGACACCGACGCCCAGGTCCTCGTCTGGACCGACATGGCCGGCCTGACCGGCGGCAAGGTGCCGCGCTTCAGCAAGCAGTACGCCAACCTCCGCGAGACGCTCGGCGACGCCGCCCGCGCCTTCGCCGAGGACGTGGCCGGCGGGGCCTTCCCCGCCGAGGAGCACACCTTCCACTAGGCCGCTCCCGGCACCACCGACAGCCTGCCGGCGTCCCCCGCCGGCGGGCTGTCGGCCGTCTGTGGGCGGTCTGTCGGAGGACTGTCGGTGGCGCCCTGTTCCATGGGGGGCATGACGCGATCACAGACCAACGCCGTCGAGGTCCGGGGCCTCGTGAAGCACTTCGGCGAGACCAGGGCCCTCGACGGGGTCGACCTGGACGTCCGCGAGGGCACCGTCCTCGGCGTCCTCGGGCCCAACGGGGCCGGGAAGACCACCCTCGTCCGCTGCCTGTCCACCCTCCTCGTCCCGGACGCCGGGACCGCCGTCGTCGCCGGCTACGACGTGGTGCGCCAGCCCCGCCAGCTGCGCCGCACCATCGGCCTCACCGGCCAGTACGCCTCCGTCGACGAGAAGCTCTCCGGCTTCGAGAACCTGTACATGATCGGCCGGCTGCTCGACCTGTCCCGCGCGGACGCCCGCCGCCGCGCCGACGAGATGCTGGAGCGCTTCTCCCTCACCGAGGCCGCCAAGCGCCCGGCGATGAACTACTCCGGCGGCATGCGGCGCCGCCTCGACCTCGCCGCCTCCATGATCGGCCGGCCCGCCGTGCTCTACCTGGACGAGCCGACCACCGGCCTCGACCCCCGCACCCGCAACGAGGTGTGGGACGAGGTGAAGCGGATGGTCTCCGAGGGCGTCACCGTCCTCCTCACCACCCAGTACATGGAGGAGGCGGAGCAGCTCGCGAGCGAGCTGACCGTCGTCGACCGGGGCAAGGTCATCGCCCGGGGCGAGGTCGACGAGCTGAAGGCGAAGGTCGGCGGCCGCACCCTGAAGGTCCGCCCGGTCGACCCGGCGCAGCTGCCCGCGATGGCGGCCGCGCTCCGCGAGACCGGTCTCGACGGCGTCTCCGGCGCGACCGTGGTGCCCGACGAGGGCGCGCTGTACGTGCCGATCCTCACCGACCAGCAGCTGACGGCCGTGGTCGCGCTGCTCGGCGCGCGCGGCTTCGGCATCGCCCACATCGGCACCCATCTGCCCAGCCTGGACGAGGTGTTCCTGGCCATCACCGGCCAGAGGACCACCCTCTCCGACGAGATCACCGAGGAGGTCGCCGCGTGAGCACGACCACGGTCACCACGTCCCCCGTCGGCACCCCGGACCGGACGCCGGCGCGGCCGGTCCGCACCGACGCCGAGGGCCGCATCGGCCTGCGGGCCAACCTCCGCCACATCGGCGCCCTCGCCCGGCGCAACGCGCTCCAGATCAAGCAGGACCCGGAGTCGATGTTCGACGCCGTGTTCATGCCGATCATCTTCATCCTGCTCTTCGTGTACGTCTTCGGCGGCGCCATCGCCGGCAAGGGCAACAACGACGCCTACGTGAACTACGTGGCGCCCGGCCTGATGGCGATGATGGGCATGAACATCGCCATGGCCGTCGGCGTCGGCATCAACGACGACTTCAAGAAGGGGGTGATGGACCGCTTCCGGACGATGCCGATCGCCCGCTCCTCGGTCCTCATCGCCAAGATCGTCGTCGAGATCGGCCGGATGCTGATCGCCACCGCGATCCTGCTCGGCATGAGCTTCCTGCTGGGCCTGACGATCCACACCTCGGTGCTCCACCTCCTCGCCGCCATCGGCCTGTCGATGGTCTTCGGCGCCTCGCTGATGTGGATCTTCATCCTGCTCGGCCTGACCGTGAAGACCGCGCAGGCGGTCCAGGGCATGGCGATGCTGGTCCTGATGCCGCTCCAGTTCGGCTCCTCGATCTTCGCGCCGACGACGACGATGCCCGGCTGGCTGGAGACCTTCACGGACTACAACCCGCTGTCCAACCTCGCCGACGCGGCCCGGAACCTGATCAACGGCGGCGCGGTCGCCCACTCGGTGTGGATGACGCTCGGCTGGTCGCTGGTCATCACCGTCGTCACGGCGCCGCTCGCGGTCGCCAAGTTCCGGAAGAAGACCTGACGCGGCGCCCCGTGACGGGGGTTCAGGACTCGGCGCGCCCACTGATCGCGTCGGCGGCGGCGCCGAGCAGGGCGGCGGCCTCCTCTGCGGAGAGGCCGCCGCCCTCGGCGTGCGCGGCGGCGAAGGCGTCCGGGCCGAGCGCCGCCCGGGCCAGTTCCGTCGCCCGCGCCAGGTTCTCCCGCTCCATGCCGGGCTCCCGGTGCCCGTCCGGCACGAGGGCGTCGCGCGCGCCGAGGAGCAGGGCCGCCGTCCGGGCCGACGCCCCGCCGAGCCCGGCGAGCGCCCACGCGCCGACGACCAGGTGGACCCCCGGCATCTGCGGCACCACCATCAGCGACAGCGGCCCCAGGGAGCGGTCGTACGCCTGGGAGACCCGGACGAGCGCGTCCGCGTACCGCTCCTCCAGGACGTCGAGCCAGGCCAGGACGCCGAGCGTGAAGCCCTCGAAGACGGACAGGGTCTCGCTGCTGAACTCCTCCATGAGGACGGTCAGGTGCTCCCGGGCCTCGGCGGTACGGCCGGTCCTGCCCAGGGCGATCGCGAGGAACAGGCGGGCGCCGAGCTGCGCTTCGTGGCCGGTGGCGTGGTCGGCCAGGATCTTCCGCAGGATCGCCTCGCCCTCCTCGAACCGGCCCGCCTCGATGAGGGTGTCGGCGTACCGGGCCCGCAGCAGCTCCTGCTGCGAGGGCGCCCCGATCTCCTCCGCGTAGCCGATGGCGGCGGCGAAGTCGCGGGAGGCCGCGTCGTACGCGAGCTGCCGCTCGTGCGCCTCGCCGCGGGCGGACAGCGCCTCGGCGGCGCCCCAGGCGTCGCCGAGGCGTTCGAACAGGGCCAGGCTCTCGTCGGCGTCCGCGATCGCCAGGTCGGCCCACGCGCCGCGGTTGGCCCGCATGTTGGCCCGCATCTGCAGGATGTGGGCGAGCTCCCAGTCGTAGCCGTGCCGGCGGCACGCCTCCACGGTGACGTCGAGGAGTTCGTGCAGCCGCTCCGGCTCGCCCATGATGAGCACCGCGAAGACCGCGAAGGATCCGGGGAGCCGGCAGGTCTGCGGCAGCCCGGGCCGGTAGACGGCGGTGATCTCGCGGAGCCGGTCCTGGCCCTCGGGGCTGGTCCAGCGGGCCGTCTCGTGGTCCATGTTGATCAGCTCGACGAGCCGCACCCCGCGCCGGGCCTCCCAGCGCTGCTCCTCCGGCAGCGGCGGCGGGGCGGCCGTGCACGGCTCGTGGAGCGGGACGACCGGTGCGGCCGGCGGGGTGAACGGGTCGGGGCCCAGCGCGGCGACGGCCCGGACCGACTGGAGGGCGTCGGAGCGCAGGTCGCGCAGCTGCCAGTACCAGAGCAGGGCGTGGACGAGGAGCAGCGCCTCGTCCTCGTCGCGGGCGGCGACGGCCCGGGCGAGCGCGGTGCGGACGTTGCCGTACTCGGCGTCGAAGCGGGCCATGGCGGCGAGCTGTCCCGGGCCGCGCAGCTCGGGGTCGGTCCGGCGGGCGAGTTCGCGGTAGTGCGTGAGGTGGGCCCGTTCGGCACCGGCCCGCTCCCCCGCCTCGTCCAGCCGCTCCGCCGCGTACTCGGCGACGGTCTCCAGGAGCCGGAACCGCATCCCGGCCTCCCCCGGCGCCGCCACCACCAGCGACTTGTCGACCAGGGCGCCCAGCACGTCCAGGACGTCGGCCCCCTCCGGTCCGGCGCAGACGGCCTCGGCCGCCTCCAGGTCGCAGCCGCCGGTGAAGACGGCGAGCCGCCGCAGCACCGCCCGCTCCGGCCCGTCGAGCAGCTCCCACGACCAGTCGACCACCGCCCGCAGGGTCTGCTGGCGGGGCAGCACCGTGCGCGCCCCCGAGGTCAGCAGCCGGAAGCGGTCGTCGAGCCGGTCGGCGATCTGGCGCGGCGACAGCATCCGCAGCCGCGCCGCCGCCAGTTCGATCGCCAGCGGCAGCCCGTCGAGGCGGCGCACGATCTCCCGCGCCGCCGCCGGGTCGTCCGCCGGGTCGAAGCCGGGGCGGGCCGCCGCGCCGCGCTCGGCGAGCAGCCGCAGCGCCGTCTCCTCCGGCAGCGGGCCCAGCGGCCGCAGCCGCTCCCCCGGCACCCCCAGCGGCTCCCGGCTCGTCGCCAGCACCCGGACGCCCGGGCACCGGGCGAGGACCGTCTCCGCGAGCCGCGCCACCGCGTCCACCAGGTGCTCGCAGTTGTCCAGGAGCAGCAGCATCCGCCGTCCCGCGCAGTGCTCCACGAGCCGGGACGACGGGTCGCCGCCGCCGCGCAGCTCCTCGGCACCGGCGCCGCGCAGCACGGTCTCGCGGGCGCCGAGGGCGGCGAGGACGGCCTCGGGCACGGCCTCCGGGTCGCGGACGGGGGCGAGTTCGGCGACCCACACGCCGTCGGGCCAGGCGCCGGCGGCCCGCTCGGCCGCCTCCTGGGAGAGCCGGGTCTTGCCGGCGCCGCCGGGACCGAGCAGCGTCACCAGGCGGGCCTCGGCCAGGTCCTGCCGCAGGGCGGCGATCTCCTCGTCGCGCCCGACGAAGGAGGTGAGCCGGGCCCGCAGGTTGCCGGGCGGGGCCACGGGCGGTACGGGGGCGGGCGCCGGTACGGGGACGGGCGCGGGCGCGGCGGCGGAGGCGGGACCAACGGCAGGCGCGGCGGCGGGCGCGGGGCCGGCGGCGGGGGCGGCCGGGGCGAGCAGGCGCTCGTGCAGGGCGCGCAGCTCGGGGCCCGGGTCGGCGCCGAGCCGGTCGGCGAGGGTCCGGCGCACCTCCTCGTACGCGGCCAGGGCCTCGGCGGCGCGGCCGGAGTCGCGCAGGGCCCGGATCCGCAGGGCCTGGAGGGGCTCGTCGAGCGGCCGGCCGGCGCAGAGCGCGGTGAGCTCGGGCAGGGCGTCGGCGGCCCGGCCGAGGGCGAGCGCCGCGCCGAGGCGGGCGCGACGGGCGTCCAGCCGGCGGGCCTCCCAGCGGGCGGCCTCGGCGTGCCGGTCGGGCAGGTCGGCGAGGACGGGCCCGGTCCACAGCGCGAGGGCCTCGTCGAGGAGGGCGGCGGCCCGCCCGGGGTCGCCGGCGGCGAGCGCGGCGGAGCCGTCGGCGGTGAGCCGGTCGAAGCGGAACAGGTCGACGTCCTCGCGGTCCGCGGCGAGCCGGTAGCCGCCCTCGGCGGAGCGCACCCGGTCCCGGCCGAGCGCCTTCCGCAGCCGTCCGACCAGCGCCTGGAGGGCGGCGACGGCGTCGGCGGGCGGCTCGTCGCCGTGCCAGACCTCGTCGACGAGCGCGGGCACGGGCACCGCCCGGCCGGGCCGCAGGGCGAGCGCGGCGAGCAGGGCGCGGACGCGGGGGCCGCCGACGGGCGGCTCGGTGCCGTCGGCGGCCGTCACGCGGGTCGGGCCGAGGAGGTGGTAGCGCACGCCCCCATTCTCCGTGAGCGCCCCCGGCCCGCCGGGAGGCGGGGAACCCGGGGGCGGGGCGGTACGTTCTCCCGCACACAGCCCGCACGGCCCGTGCGGGGCGCGCCCCCGGGGGAGTCCGTGATGAGTTCGGCAGCCGTCCGCCGCCAGGAGCGCCGGATCAGTCCCGTCTTCCTGTCGGTGCTCGCCGTCATGGCGGTCACCGGCTGGGCGGTGTGGACGGACTTCGCCGCCCTGCCCGGGGTGGCGGTCTTCCTCTTCGTCACCTCGGCGTGGATCGTCTCGCTCTGCCTGCACGAGTACGCGCACGCCCGCACGGCGCTGCACAGCGGGGACCTCACGGTGGGCGCCCGGGGCTATCTGACGCTGAACCCGTTCGCGTACACCCACGCGGTCCTGAGCGTGGTGCTGCCCGTCCTCTTCGTGATCATGGGCGGGATCGGTCTGCCGGGCGGTGCCGTCCTCATCGACCGGGGCCGGATCCGGGGCCGCTGGCGGCACAGCCTGATCGCGGCGGCGGGCCCGCTGGCGAACGTGCTGTTCGCGGTGGTGTGCACGGCCCCGTTCTGGCTGGGCGCGCTCGACGGGGTGCCGGACGCCTTCCGGTACGCGCTGGCGTTCCTGGCGTTCCTCCAGGTGACGGCCGCGCTGCTGAACCTGCTGCCGGTGCCGGGGCTCGACGGCTACGGGATCGTGGAGCCCTGGCTGTCGTACGGGGTGCGGCGGCGGATCGAGCCGTACGCGCCGTACGGCTTCTTCGTCGTGATCGCCCTGCTGTTCGTGCCGGCCGTCAGCGGCGCCTTCTTCGACGCGGTCGACGCCCTGATGCGGTCGCTGGGCGCCGACGGCCCGGACCGCTCCTGCGGCTGGGCGCTCTTCCGCTTCTGGGAGGACACCCCGGCGGGCTGCGCGGTCTAGGCCGTTTTCTTCCGGACCGGGCCGGAAGGGACCGCCTAGGCGCGGGCGGCGGCTTCCTTCTCGGCCTTGGCGCGGCGGAGGTAGTACCAGGCCATGTTGGAGGAGAGGCCGGCGAGGAGGACCCAGACGATGCCGATGAAGCTGCCGTTGACGAACGAGATCACGGCCGCGGCGACGGCCAGGGCGCAGACCACGAGGGCGTAGAGGGCGAGACGGGGCATGGGGGTCGGCTCCTGTCGGGTACGGCTGACGGTGCCCGACCAGTGTCCCCCATGCCCCGAAGCGTCCGTTCTCCGGCTCCGCCTCCGGCCGGGCGGGCCGCTCAGAGGTCGGTGATCCGCAGGCCCGCGTGGGCCTTGTAGCGGCGGTTCACCGCGATCAGGTTGGCGACCAGCGCCTCGACCTGGTGGGCGCCCCGCAGCCGGCCGGCGAAGACGCCGCGCATGCCGGGGATGCGGCCGGCCAGGGCCTGGACGATCTCGACGTCGGCGCGCTCCTCGCCGAGGACCATCACGTCGGTGTCGATCTCGGCGATCGAGGCGTCCTGGAGGAGGACGGCGGACAGGTGGTGGAAGGCGGCGGTGACCCGGGAGTCCGGGAGCAGCGCGGCGGCCTGCTCGGCGGCGGAGCCCTCCTCGGGCTTGAGGGCGTAGGCGCCCTTCTTGTCGAAGCCGAGCGGGTTGACGCAGTCCACGACGAGCTTGCCGGCCAGCTCCTCGCGCAGGGACTCCAGCGTCTTGGCGTGGCCCTCCCAGGGGACGGCGACGATGACGACGTCGCTGCGGCGGGCGCACTCGGCGTTGTCGGCGCCCTGGACGCCGTGGCCGAGCTCGGCGGCGACGGCCTCGGCGCGGTCGGCGGCGCGGGAGCCGATGATCACCTGCTGGCCGGCGGCGGCGAGCCGGTGGGCGAGGCCGCGGCCCTGGTCGCCGGTGCCGCCGAGGACGCCGACGACGAGGCCGGAGACGTCGGGGAGGTCCCAGGGGTCCTTGGGGGCCTTCTTGGGCGCGGCGGGGGCGGCGGGCGCGGCGGTGTCGGCGGGGCCGCCGGCGGGAGTCGAGGAAGTCATGGCCCGACCCTACCGACCGGTTCGGGCCCCGTTCGGGTGGATCGGCGACAACCGGGCGCGGGCGGGCGGCGACTGGGGCAGGATGCGGCGCCATGGATGCCGTGAGGGTCGCGCTGCTGCGGGAAGTGCTCGCCGGGACGGAGTGGCCGGCGGCCGCCCGCCGGTTCGCCGGGGCGCTGCGGGCGTCGGTGGTGCCGCGGCGGGGCGGGCTGCTGCTGGTGGGCACGGAGGCGTACGAGCCCTGGCACCTGGCGGCGCACCTGGTGGACGAGGCGGCCTGGTCCGGGCTGCCGGAGCTGGCGCCGACGCTGGTGCGGCACCGGGCGCGGCCGGACGGCCCGGCGCACCTGGCGGTGGGGCTGGGCCGGCTGGAGGCGGCGGGCCGGGGCGCGACGCTGCTCGTCGTCGCGCCCGAGCGGCCGGAGGCGGGGCTGCTCCAGCGGGTGCACGACGCGCGCCGGGCGGGGGCGACGGTGCTGTCCCTGGACGGCGGCGACGCGGAGGTGCGGGGCCTGGCGCACGAGGCGCTGGTGGTCGGGGCGGGCGCGGAGGTGGACCTGGACACGGTCCAGCACCTGGTCAGCGCGGCGGCGGGGGAGAACGGCCGGCCGGCGGCGCGGGGCCGCCGTTTCCGGGACCGGCTCGCCGTCCTGGCCGACCGCCTCACCTCCCCGCCGCCGGCCCGCTGGTGAGGGCCGGCGCCGTCCGGCGGGGCGCCGGGGATATTCGGTTGCCGGGGGCGACCGGGGTGCGGACCATGGCCCCTCGTGTCCTCCTCCCCCGCGCCCCCGCCCGCCCCCGCGCCCTCCGGGCTGCGCGCCCGGCTCTCCGCCGTGCTCCCCGACACCGCCCCGTGGCGCTCCTCCCGTGACTTCCGGTTGCTGTGGGGGCAGGGGCTCGTCACGTACTTCGCCAGTGCCATGGCGATGGTGGCGCTGCCGCTCCAGATCAAGGAGCTGACGGACTCGCCGCTCGCGGTGGGGGCGATGGGCGCGGTGGAGCTGGTGCCGCTGGTGGTCTTCGGGCTGTACGGCGGGGCGCTGGCGGACGCGGTGGACCGGCGGCGGGTGATCGTGGCGACGGAGGCGGGCCTCGGTCTGCTGGCCCTGCTGCTGCTCGGGAACGCGCTGCTCGACCGGCCGCTGCTGTGGCCGCTGTACGGGGTCGCGGCGGGCGTGTCGGCGCTGGCCGGGCTCCAGCGGCCGGCCCTGGACTCGCTGCTCGCGCGGATCGTGCCGCACGAGCAGCAGACGGCGGCCGCCGCGCTGAACTCGCTGCGCTGGCAGATCGGGGCCATCGCGGGCCCCTCGGTCGCGGGTCTGGTGGTGGCGTACGCGGGCCACGCCCCGGCGTACGCGGTGACGCTCGCCGGGTTCGCCGTCTCGGTGCTGATGTGCCGGCGGCTCGCGCCCGCGCCGCCGGCGCACGACGCCGACAAGCCGTCGCTGCGGTCGATCGCGCAGGGCGCGCGGTACGCCTGGTCGCGGCCGGTGCTGCTGGGCACGTACGCGATCGACCTGGCGGCGATGGTCTTCGCCTTCCCGAACGCGGTCTTCCCGTTCCTCGCGGAGGACCTGGGCGCGGAGTGGTCGCTGGGCCTGATGTACGCGGCCGGTTCGGTCGGTTCCCTGGTGCTGGGGCTGACCAGCGGCTGGACCTCGAAGGTCCGGCGGCACGGGCTGCTCGTGGCCGGCGGCGCGGCGGGCTGGGGCCTGGCGATCGCGGGCGCGGGCTGGTTCGGGAACGTGTGGCTGGTGCTGCTCTGCCTGGCGCTGGCGGGCGCCGGCGACATGCTGAGCGGGCTCGGGCGCTCCACGATCTGGAACCAGACGATCCCGGAGGAGCTGCGCGGCCGGCTGGCGGGCATCGAGGTGCTGTCGTACAGCGTGGGTCCGCAGCTCGGGCAGGTGCGGGCGGGCGTGATGGCGGGCTGGACCGGGACCCGTACGGCCGTGTGGGCGGGCGGTGTCGCCTGCGTGGCCTCCGTGGGCCTGCTGTGCCTGGCGCTGCCGAAGCTGCTCCGGTACGACTCCGCCACCGACGAGGACGCGCTGCGCCGCAAGGCCCGGCAGGAGGAGGCGGCGGCCGGGACCGCGTGACGGGTCCCGGCCGGGAGGGCTACTCCTGGCTCTCGTCCGGGCGGGGCGCGTCGTGCCAGCGCGGGTCGGTCTCCCACTCCAGGTTCCGCTCGCGGGCGGTCTCCATGGCGTGCGCGGCCTCCTCACGGGTGGCGTAGGGGCCGAATCGGTTCTTCGCCGGGCATTCGGGCCCTTCCTCGACCTTCTTGTGTTCCAGGCAGTAGTACCACTCGCCCGGCTTCGGCGCCGTGCGCTTCTTGAACAGGGCCATGGTCGTCGGCTCCTTCCTTCGGGACCATGCTGCCCCAGACGCGGTCGTTAGACTCGCTGGCATGTCTGGCCAGTCGCTTCTCGTTCCGGGGGAGCTCTCCCCCACCCGCTCCGTCCCGGGCTCGATCCGCCGCCCCGAGTACGTCGGGAAGCCCGCCCCCGCCCCGTACACGGGGCCCGAGGTGCAGGATTCCGACACGATCGAACGGATGCGGATCGCCGGCCGCATCGCCGCGCAGGCCATGGAGGAGGCCGCCAAGCACATCGCCCCGGGCGTCACCACCGACGAGCTCGACCGGGTCGCGCACGAGTTCCTGTGCGACCACGGCGCCTATCCGTCGACCCTGGGCTACCGGGGCTTCCCCAAGTCGCTGTGCGCCTCGGTCAACGAGGTCATCTGCCACGGCATCCCGGACTCCACGGTGCTGCGCGACGGCGACATCGTGAACCTGGACGTCACGGCGTACATCGGCGGCGTCCACGGCGACAACAACGCCACCTATCTCTGCGGTGACGTCGACGAGGAGTCGCGGCTGCTCGTGGAGCGCACCCGGGAGTCGCTGAACCGCGCGATCAAGGCGGTGAAGCCGGGCCGGCAGATCAACATCATCGGCCGGGTCATCGAGTCGTACGCCAAGCGCTTCGGCTACGGCGTGGTGCGGGACTTCACCGGCCACGGCATCAGCACGGCGTTCCACTCCGGCCTGATCGTGCCGCACTACGACTCGCCCCACCACACCACCGTCATCCAGCCCGGCATGACCTTCACGATCGAGCCGATGCTCACCCTCGGCACCCACGAGTACGACATGTGGGACGACGGCTGGACCGTGGTGACCAAGGACCGCAAGCGGACGGCGCAGTTCGAGCACACCCTCGTGGTGACCGAGGACGGGGCGGAGATCCTTACGTTGCCCTGACCCCCCCATGGGGTACACCTCTTTACCGACAGGCCGTCGGGAACCGGTTGACTTAGGTAAGCCTTACTTGGCACGATCGGGTCAGCTGGTTCCCGCCCCATCGGTCCCGGAGGCATGCCTTGGACACGTCTTTCTCCACCCTGATCCGCACGGCCTCGCACGAGCAGCACACCGAGGCGGAGACCTCGACCTTCATGGGCGACCTGCTCGGCGGACGGCTCGGCGTGGACGCCTACGCCCGCTACACGGAGCAGCTGTGGTTCGTGTACCGGGCCCTGGAGGAGGGCGCGGAGGCGCTGCGCGAGGACCCGGTCGCCGGGCCGTTCGTCCAGCCCGAGCTGTTCCGCACGGCCGCCCTGGAGGCGGACCTCGCCCATCTGCGCGGCCCGGAGTGGCGCGCCGGGCTCTCCGCCCTGCCGGCCACCGAGGCGTACGCGGCGCGGGTCGCCGAGTGCGCCCGCGACTGGCCCGCCGGCTACGTCGCCCACCACTACACGCGCTACCTGGGCGACCTGTCGGGCGGTCAGATCATCCGCGACAAGGCCGAGCGGACCTGGGGCTTCGACCGCAAGGGCGACGGGGTGCGGTTCTACGTCTTCGACGCGATCGGCAACCCGGCCGCGTTCAAGCGGGCCTACCGCGAACTCCTCGACGGGGTGAACGCGGACGACCTGGAGAAGCAGCGGATCGTCGACGAGTGCAAGCGGGCCTTCGCCTTCAACACGGCGGTCTTCCGCGAGCTGGGCGGCGAGTTCCCGCTCAGCGCGTAGGCGCTTCTAGCGCGTCAGCGCTCTCTCCAGGCGGACCCGTCCGCCCAGCTCCACGATCCCGTCGGGGCCGGGGGCGGTCAGCAGCTGCGACCCCCGGCCCTGCGTGATGTTCAGGGCGCGGCCGAGGCGTTCGGTGAGCAGCAGGGCCGCCGCGCCGGTGGCCTCGTCCTCGTCGATGCCGTCGCCCCGGCCGGGGAAGGCGCGCGCCCGGATCCGCCCGGCGGCCTCCTCCTCCCACGCCCAGGCGTAGACCCACTCGCCGGGCGGGGGGACCTCCAGGGCGTCGACCTCGGCGGCGGAGGCGTACTGCCGCAGGGTGCGCGGCGGGGCCCACTCGGCGCGGGCCTCGATCCAGGTGAACTCGCCGTCGCCGCGCACCCACACCTCGCCGGCGGGCGGGCGGATCACCTCCAGGTCGAGCAGCCAGGCGGCGCCGACGAGCGGGTGCCCGGCGAAGGGCAGCCGCAGCCCCGGGGTGTAGATGTCGACGAGGCCGCGCTCGGGGTCGTCGACGAACACGGTCTCGCTGAAGCCGAGTTCCTTGGCCAGCGCCTGCCGGGACGCCTCGTCGGGGTGGGTGCGCCCGTCGCGCACGACTCCGAGGGCGTTGCCGTGGCGGCCGTCGCCCGCGCAGAAGACCCGCAGGACGTCGATCTCAGTGCCGGTCACCCCAGTCGTGTTCATGGCGGAATTGAACCATCCAGGAGCGGACGGCAGGGCCGCACCTCGCTTTCCGGGTGCGGCCCTGCCTGGTGGGGTGGCGGTGCGGGGGCCGGCCCTCGGAGCCGCCGGCGGTCCCTCAGGTCACGGTGTGGGCGCTGTATCCGGTCCCGGCGCTCGCGCCCTTCCCCGCCCCGATAGGGTCGGGTCCGTCCGTGCGCGTGGAGAAGCAGAAGGCGACCGATGAGAAGGCTGAGGCTGGAGCGGCAGACCCGGCGGTCCGAGGGACGGCGTCCCGGCGGGACCTTGGCCGCGGTCGCCGCGGCGACCGTCGTGGCGCTGACGGCGAGCGGCTGCGTGACCGTCCACGGCGAGACGGCGGTCGTGCCGGGCGCGACCCCGGAGGAGGCGTCGGCGGCGCTGACCGGTTTCGTCACCGCGTTCAACCGGGCCGACAAGGCCAACGACCCGGCGCTCGACGCCGAGCGGGTGACCGGCCCGCTGGGGGCGATCAACCAGGCCGGCCTGAAGGCGAAGTCGGTGACCTCGCCGGAGGGCAATCCGGACCACGAGCCGCTGGAGCTGCGCGACGCCCGCTTCCTGGTGCCCCGGAAGGCGGGCTGGCCGCGCTGGTTCGTCGCGGACACCGACGCCAACCGGGACGACGGCACGGCCCGGGCGGACAACCGCTGGCTGGTGGCCTTCGTCAAGGGCGGCCCCGACCAGCCGTGGAAGGCCGCCCACCTGGTGATCCTCGGCCGGGACCAGCTGCCCGAGTTCGCCGGGGCGGAGGGCGGCGCGGTGCCGGTCGCCGCCGGTTCGGACGCGCTCGCGGTCGCCCCCGACGAGCTGAGCGAGCGGTACGCCGCGTACCTCCAGGACGGCGGGGCGGGCCCGTTCGCCGCCGGACCGCACACCAGCGCGCTGCGCGAGCGGCGGGCCCGTACCGCCCAGCGGCCCGGCCTGGCCACCCAGTGGATCGACCGCGCCGCCGAGGGCGGCGACTTCGCGCCGCTGGCGCTGGGGACGAAGGACGGCGGGGCGCTGGTCTTCTTCGCGAGCCGCCACTTCGAGCGGCAGACGACCGCCAAGGGCTACCGGCCGAAGGTGGGCCCGGAGCTGAAGGCCCTGATGAAGGGCGAGGTCGTGAACACGGTGACCAAGGAGTGGGTGTCGAGCCAGGCCGTCCTGGTGAAGCCGGCCGGCACGGACCGCGACGCGGTCGCGTTCGCGGGCCGCCTCCAGGGCGTGGTGGCGGTCGAGGGCTCCTAGCCCGTACGACTCCCGCCGGTGCGACTCCTGCCCGTGCGGCGTCCGGTCTCCGTGCGCCTTCCGGCCGGCCCGGCTTTTGCCGGTACGCCTCCCGGCCGGTACGGCTCCGAGGGCGCGGGGCCGGCCTCCGGCGGGGTTCAGCGGGTGAGGGGCCAGGCGACGCCGTGGGCGGCGTGCTCGTCGTCGCCGTCGAGCTCGGCGGCGTGCCGGGCGCAGGCGTCGGTGAGCGCCTCCAGGAGGTTCAGCGGGTCGGGCAGGGCGTGCTCGGGACCGCGGACCCAGCCGACGACCGGGTGGGCGTCCTCGTCGCCGGGGAGCCGGGCGGGCGGGACGAGGACGTAGCTGCCGCGGCAGTGCCAGCGCAGGCCGGGATGCTCGTCCATGGTCTCGGGATGGCAGTCGAGCTCGCAGGGCCACCACTCGTCCTCGTCCTCGGGGGTGCCCCGGGTGGCGGTGAAGAAGAGCATCCGCCCGCCGTCGCCGGTGCTGTCCGGGAACTCGGCGACGGGCCCGACCTCGACGCCCTCGGCGAGGAGCCGGTCGAGGGCGGCGCGGCCGGCGGCCAGCGGCACGTCGAGGACGTCGTGGACCATGCCGGTGGCGGTGACGAAGTTCGCCTCGGGCGCGTTCCGCACCCAGCGCTCGATCTGGGCGCGGTCGGTGGTCGACTGGGTCTGCCAGGCGAAGGAGAGCGGGTGCCGGGCGGGGGTGGGGCAGCCGATCCGCTCACAGGAACAGCTGTAGCCGACGGGGTGGGCGGCGGGGGCGAGGGGCAGCCCGGCGGCGGCGGTGGCCAGGAGCAGCGTCTCGCGGGTGTTCCCGTCGTCGGCCGCGGCGCGCCTGGGGCGCCTGCGCAGCCACTGTGCGAGTTTGCTCTCCGTGCCGCGGTAGCGGCCGATGCCGTCGCCCATCTATCCCCTCACAGCTCATGCTCGCCCGTTCGGCTCTGCCCATGGTCCCACCATCCTGCGCCCCGGGTGACCGGAGTGGGGAACCGGGGGTCGGTGACGACGCTCACGCCCGTCACGGACGGGGGGCGAGACCGCGCAGGGCGTGCTCGACGAGGGCGTCGGCGTAGGCGTGGGTGAGGGGGCCGGTGCGGTGGAGCCAGCGGTGGTGGAGGGGGCCGACGAGGAGCTCGGTGGCGAGCCGGGGATCGACGGAGGGGTCGGCCTGGCCGGCCGCCTGGGCGGCCTCGACGCGGCGGGCGAAGACCTGGAGCTGGGGTTCGAGCAGGGCCTCGGTGAAGCGGGCGCCGAGCTCGGGGTCGATGGAGCCCTCGGCGGCGAGCGCCCGGGTGGGGGCGTCGTAGCGGGGGTCGTTGAGTTCGTCGACGGTGGCGCGCAGGACGAACCGGAGGTCGGCGGCGAGGTCCCCGGTGTCGGGGAGCTCGGTCTCGCCGGGGCGGGCGCCGGCGGCCTCGGCGGCGCGGGCGGCGAGGTCGAGGAAGGCGTCGAGGAGGACGGCGGCCTTGGAGGGCCACCAGCGGTAGATGGTCTGCTTGCCGACGCCGGCGCGGGCGGCGATGCCCTCCACGGTGGTCTTCGCGTAGCCGGTCTCGGAGACGAGGGCGAGGGCGGCGTCGAAGATGGCGCGGCGGGACCGCTCGCTGCGGCGGGAGGCGTCGGGGGCCTTGGACTCGGGCATGGCCGCAACCTACCACCGGACGAGACGACGCGTCTCGTCCGGGTGTTCGGGGGGCGAACCACCCGAACGGTCCACTGCGCGCGGGGCCCCGAGGCCGCACCATGGCTCCACCGAAGTGCGGCCCACCCGGCCGCCGCCGTCCGTGAGGAGGCCCGATTGCGCCCCACTCCGCGCGAGTCCTCGCCCCGCCGCTACCTGATGTGCCCACCCGCGCACTTCACGGTGTCGTACTCCATCAACCCGTGGATGGACCCGGCGAAACCCGTCGACCTCCCGCTCGCCCTCGCCCAGTGGGAGGACCTGCGCGACCGCTACCGGGCCCTCGGGCACACGGTCGAGCTCCTCGACCCCCGCCCGGAGCTGCCGGACATGGTCTTCGCGGCGAACGGCGCGACCGTCGTCGGCGGCCGGGTCCTCGGCGCCCGGTTCGCGTACCCCGAGCGGACCGCCGAGGCGGAGGCGCACCTCGACTGGTTCCGCCGGCACGGCTGGGCGGAGGAGGACCTGCGGGTCCCGGAGCACGTCAACGAGGGCGAGGGCGACTTCGCCGTGACCGCCTCCTGGATCCTGGCGGGCACCGGCTTCCGCTCCAGCCCGCTCTCCCACGGCGAGGCCCAGGAGTTCTTCGGCCGGCCGGTGATCGGCCTGGAGCTGGTGGACCCGCGCTACTACCACCTGGACACGGCGCTGTGCGTCCTCGACGAGGCGCGCGACGAGGTCATGTACTTCCCCGGGGCCTTCTCCCCCGGCAGCCGCGCCGTCCTCGCCCGCCTCTTCCCCGACGCCCTGCTGGCCACCGCCGAGGACGCGGCGGCCCTCGGCCTCAACGCGGTCAGCGACGGCCGCCACGTCCTGCTCCCGCAGACGGCGACCGGCCTCTTCGCCCCGCTCCGCGAGCGCGGCTTCGAGCCGATCGGCATGGACCTCGGCGAACTCCTCAAGGGCGGCGGCAGCGTGAAGTGCTGCACCCAGGAGCTGCGGGTCTAGCTCCCGTCGTCCTCCAGGGGCCAGGGGTCGCCCCACTCGGCGTCGCGGGCCTGCTTGTAGAGGGGCCCGTGGCGCTTGGTGACGGTCTCGCGGGCGAGGCCGTCGGGGCCGCAGAGGTCGAGGAGGACGAGCCCCTTGCGGATCTGCGGCCTGCGGGTGACGCGGGCGGGCGCGGGGGTCACCGGGAACCTGGTGGCGGCGACGTACGCGTACTTCTCGTCCTCGTACGGCAGCGAGCCGCCCTTCACCCGCCGGTGCAGCGAGGAGCGGCTGACCCGGGCCGAGAAGTGGCACCAGTCGGTGCCGGGCTCGATCGGGCAGGCGCCGCTGTGCGGGCAGGGCGCGGCGACGGTGAGTCCGGCGCCGACCAGGACGGAGCGGGCGGCGATGATCCGCTCGTAGCCGTCCGGGGTGCCGGGCTCGACGATCACGACGGCGCCGCGCGCGGCGCGGGCCGCCTCGGCGACGAGCGCGGTCCGGTCGGTCGCGGTCAGTTCCTTGAGCACGTACGAGACGGTGACGAGGTCGGTCTCGTCGAGGCGCAGCTCGGTGCCGATCCGCTCGCGCCGCCACTCGGCGTCGAGGGCGCCGGCGGCCAGTTCGCGCCCGAGGGCGAGCGCGGGCTCGGCCCAGTCGAGGACGGTGGTGCGCGGCGGGGCGCCGTCCCACAGGTCGGCGACCGCCCAGCTCGCGGCGCCCGTCCCGCCGCCGACGTCGGTGTGGCTGCCGGGCGTCCACTCCGGGGCGGCGGCCCGCAGCGCGGCGAGGGCGCCGCGGGCGGCCTCGAAGGTGGCGGGCATGCGGTAGGCGGCGTACGCGGCCACGTCGGACCGGTCGCGCAGCACGGGCGCGTCGGTCGGGGTCGTCCCCCGGTAGTGCGTGATCAGCCGCTCGACGGCCTTCGCGGCCTGGGTGGGGGGGAGGCCGTCGAGGAGTCCTGCGAGGGCGGTGCGCAGCGACTCGCCGCGAACGGGGGGAAAACTCACCCCTCCAGTCTAGGCGCCCCCTCGCCCCCCACCCCGCCGTGGCCGCGCCGCCGTTCCGTTGTGGGCAATCGTTCCGCTGGGGCTGGGGGTCCCCCCTGGACGAAGTCCTTGGGGGAGGGTGGGCACAACGGAACGGCACCCTTGCGGGTGCCTCCGCACATGCGCCTGAACCCGCACCCGTACGGCGCCGTACACCGGGTGCGGGCCCAGGCCCGGAAAGCCTAGGCCCGGCACGGGGCGCCGTCCCTGTGCCCACCCTCCCCCAAGGACTTCGTCCAGGGGGGACCCCCAGCCCAGCGGGACGATTGCCCACAGGGACGGGGGCGCGGCCCACAGCGACGGCGGGCGCGGGCCGCATCGGGGACAGGGGGGGGTCAGGGGGTGGGGGGGCGGTGGGGGCGGCAGAGGAGGAGGAAGGAGGCCAGCGCGGCGACCGCGCAGGAGAGCTGGACGACGGCCATGGGGACGGCCGTCCGCTCCCCCGCGATCCCCACCAGCGGCGACGCGACCGCGCCGATGAGGAAGGACGAGGTCCCGAGCAGCGCCGACGCGGAGCCCGCCGCGTGCGGGGTCCGCATGAGCGCCTGCGCGTTGGTGTTCGGCATCGCGAGGCCCATCGCGGACATGAGGACGAACAGCCCCGCGGCCACGGGCACGAGGCCGACCTCGCCGAAGGCCCCGGCGGTCATCAGGAGCAGCGCCGTCGAGGCGAGCAGGATGACGGCGAGGCCGGCGCCGAGCGCCTTGTCGAGGCTGACCCGTCCGACGAGCAGCTTGCCGTTGATCTGGCCGACGGCGACGAGCCCGATCGAGTTGAGCCCGAAGAGGAGGCTGAAGGTCTGCGGGGAGGCGCCGTAGATCTCCTGGACGACGAACGGGGACGCCGAGATGTAGGCGAAGAGCGCCGCGAAGGCGAGGCCGCCGGTGAGCATGTAGCCGGTGAAGACGCGGTCGGCGAGCAGCCCGCGCATGGTCCGCAGCGCCGCCCCGACGCCGCCCTCCTGGCGCCGCTCCGGGGGCAGGGTCTCGTGGAGGAAGCGCCAGACGACGAGGGTGAGGAGGAGGCCGATGACGGCGAGGACGTGGAAGACGCCCCGCCAGTCGGTGATCCGCAGGATCTGTCCGCCGATGAGCGGCGCGATGATCGGCGCGACGCCGGAGATCAGCATCAGCGTGGAGAAGAAGCGGGCCATCTCGACGCCGTCGTAGAGGTCGCGGACGACGGCGCGGGCGATGACGATGCCGGCGGCGCCGGCGAGGCCCTGGAGGAGCCGGAAGGCGATGAGGAGTTCGGCGCCGGGCGCGAAGGCGCAGGCGGCGGTGGCGAGGACGTAGACGGCCATGCCGGCGAGGAGGGGCCGGCGGCGGCCCCACTTGTCGCTCATGGGGCCGACGGCGAGCTGGCCGAGGGCCATGCCGGCGAGGCAGGCGGTGAGGGTGAGCTGGACGGTGGCGGCGGGGGCGGCCAGCGAGCGGGTGACCTCCGGCAGGGCCGGCAGGTACATGTCCATGGACAGCGGGGGGAGGGCGGTGAGCCCGCCGAGCACGAGGGTGACGAGCAGTCCGGCCCGCCGGGCGGTGGAGGTGGGGACGGCCGGCGGGGTTCCGGTTATGTGTCCTCGTGTTGTTCTCTGGCCGCTCTCCGGCATCGACTGCTCCGTTTCGTTGAATCCTTGCCTATGCTCTCAGCTCGGCGGGGCGGATCGAGACCCTTGGGGTGGACGGACATGAACGACGTGGTGCGGTGGGGCGTGCTCGCGACCGGCGGGATAGCCGAACGGTTCGTGACGGATCTGGCGGGCGTGGAGGGCGCCGAGGCGGTGGCGGTGGCGTCCCGGACGGAGGCGTCGGCGCGCGCCTTCGCGGACCGGTTCGGGATCGGGCGGGCGTACGGGGGCTGGGACGGGCTCTTCGCCGACCCGGAGGTGGACGTGGTGTACGTGGCGACCCCGCACCACGCCCACCGGGAGGCCGCCGGCCGCGCCCTGGAGGCGGGCAAGGCGGTCCTGTGCGAGAAGGCCTTCACCCTGAACGCCCGGGAGGCGGAGGAGCTGGTCGCGCTCGCCCGGGACCGCGGCCTCTTCCTCATGGAGGCCATGTGGATGTACTGCAACCCGCTGATCCGGCGGCTGGTGGAGCTGGTCCGGGACGGGGCGGTCGGGGAGGTGCGGACCGTGCAGGCCGACTTCGGGCTCGCCGGCCCCTTCGACCCCGGCCACCGGCTGCGGGACCCGGCGGTCGGCGGCGGGGCCCTGCTCGACCTGGGCGTCTATCCGGTGTCGTTCGCGCAGCTGCTGCTCGGCGAGCCGGACTCCGTGCAGGCGCACGCCCGGCTCTCCCCGGAGGGCGTGGACCTGAACACGGGCATGCTGCTGGGGTGGGAGTCGGGCGCCTCGGCGCTGCTGTCCTGCTCGCTGGAGGCGGACACCCCGCTGACCGCGTCGGTGACGGGCACGGAGGGCCGGATCGACGTGCCGCGGGGCTTCTTCTTCCCGGAGCGGTTCACGCTGACCCGGTACGGGGCCGAGCCGGAGGAGTTCGCGAACGCGGACGACCCGCACTCGCTGCGGCACGAGGCCGCCGAGGTGACGCGCTGCCTGCGGGCCGGCGAGACGGAGTCGCCGCTCGTGCCGCTGGACGGCACGCTCGCGGTGATGCGGACGCTCGACGCGGTACGGGACCGCGTCGGCGTCCGCTATCCGCAGGAGGCGCTGCTCACGCGGGCGTGAGACCGGGGTCGCCCGCCTCCGTCACGAAGGAGGCGGCGGTGGTGACCGGGGCGCCCGGAGTCGTCACGTACGGGACCGTACGGAAGTCGGCGCGGGCGCGCTCCTCCCCGAGCGCGACGGTGACGTAGCCGCGCCGCCCGTTGAAGAACCTCAGGTGCGGGTTGGCCTGCGTCAGCCGGTCGTAGTTCGACGGGCGGTCGGTGCCGTCCTTGCCGCTGGCGATCGAGGTGGCGACGATCTCGGTGCCGACGGTGCGGGAGCCGGGATCGCGGAAGTCGGCCTTCAGGTCGAAGCCGTAGCCGACGTGCACGTCGCCGGTGAGCACCATCAGGTTCTCCACCCCGGCGGCCTCGGCGCCCGCGAGGATCCGGGCGCGGGAGGCCGGGTAACCGTCCCAGGAGTCCATGGAGACCTTGAAGTCGGCGGTGGGGCGGTCGCGGCGCTCGGCGAAGACGACCTGCTGGGGCAGGACGTTCCAGCGGGCGTCCGAGGAGCGCCAGCCGTCGAGGAGCCAGCGCTCCTGGGCGGCGCCGGTCATCGTGCGGGCCGGGTCCTCGGAGAGCGGGCCCGGGACCTGCCAGCCGTCGCCGTACGCCTGGTCGGAGCGGTACTGGCGGGTGTCGAGGATGTCGAACCGGGCGAGCCGGCCGAAGGTCAGCCGCCGGTACAGCCGCATGTCCGGGCCCTCGGGGAGCTGGGGCGCGCGCAGCGGCTGGTGCTCCCAGTAGGCGCGGTAGGCGGCGGCGCGGCGGAGCAGGAACTCCTCCGGCGGGACGGAGTTCTCGGGGGTGCCGCCCGCGTAGTTGTTCTCCGTCTCGTGGTCGTCCCAGGTGACGACGAAGGGGTGGGCGGCGTGCGCGGCCCTCAGGTCAGGGTCCGTCTTGTAGAGGCCGTAGCGGAGCCGGTAGTCCTCCAGGGTGATCGTCTCGCGGTTGAAGACGGCCGGGAGGGTGCGGTCGGTGTAGGCGCGGGCGCCGCCGGTGGCGTTGACGGCGTACTCGTACAGGTAGTCGCCGAGGTGGAACACGACGTCGAGGTCCTCGTCGGCGAGGTGGCGGTAGGCCGTGAAGTAGCCGTCGTGGTACGCCTGGCAGGAGACGGCGCCGAGCCGGAGCTCCGCCGGGCGGGCCCAGGGGGCGGGGGCGGTGCGGGTGCGGCCGGTGGGGCTGGTCCAGTCGCCCGCGCGGAAGCGGTAGAAGAACTCCCGGCCGGGCTCCAGGTGCTCGACCTCGACGTGCACGGTGTGGCTGAACTCCGGGTGCGCGGTGGCGCGTCCGCGCCGCACGGTGCGGGTGAAGCGCTCGTCGCGGGCGAGCTCCCAGTGGACGGGGACGCGGGCGGCGGGCAGCCCGCCGCCGGGCTCGAAGGGGCGCGGGGCGAGCCGGGTCCACAGGAGGACGGAGCCGGGCAGCGGGTCGCCGGAGGCGACGCCCAGGGTGAACGGGTCCTCGGTGATGCGGCGGCCGTCCAGCTCCGCCGCGGCGGCGGCGCCGGCGGCGGGCAGCTGGGTGGCGAAGGCGAGCGCGGCGGCGGCGCCGGCCGCGGTGAGGAACCGGCGGCGGCCGAAGTGCCGGGCGGCGGCGCGCAGTTCGTCGCTGTGCTGCTGTACGGGTGTCATGTGCCCCTCCCCTGACGGCTGGTGTCCGTCGGTATTCGAGGGGGCGGGGGCGACATCGCATTGTCGGGGACAGGTCATCCACGTGTCGGACGGATGAGTTCATGGGGCACGCGTCTGGCGTACGCTGCGCGGCCGGGGCGACACGAGGCTGGAAAGGCGGTGCGACATGGGCGTCGCGGTGGTGACGGGAGCGGGTTCGGGCATCGGCCGGAGCGTGGCACGGGCCCTCGCGGAGGCCGGCTGGTCGGTGGCCCTGGCGGGCCGGCGGCTCGCGCCCCTGGAGGAGACGGCGGCGGGCCTGCCCGCGGACCGGACGCTGTGCGTCCCGACGGACGTGACGTCACCGGGGGAGGTGACCGCCCTCTTCGACGCCGTACGGGACCGCTTCGGCCGCCTCGACCTGCTCTTCAACAACGCCGGTACGTTCGCGGGCGGCGGCACCCCGGTGGAGGAGCTGTCCTACGACACCTGGCGCGCGGTCGTCGACGTCAACCTGACGGGCGCGTTCCTGTGCGCCCAGGCCGCCTTCCGGGTCATGAAGGAGCAGGACCCGCGGGGCGGCCGGATCATCAACAACGGCTCGATCTCGGCCCACGTGCCGCGCCCGCACTCGATCGCGTACACGGCGACCAAGCACGCGATGACGGGCCTGACCAAGTCGCTGTCGCTGGACGGCCGCCCGTACCGGATCGCCTGCGGGCAGATCGACATCGGCAACGCGGCCACGGAGATGACGGCCCGCATGCGGACCGGCATCCTCCAGGCCAACGGCGAGCTCGCGGTGGAGCCGGTGATGGACGCGGCGGACGTGGCGGCGACCGTCGTCCACATGGCGGCCCTCCCGCTGGAGGCGAACGTCCAGTTCGCCACGGTGATGGCCACGGCCATGCCGTACATCGGCCGCGGCTGACGCGCCCGGGCCGCCGCCGGGGCGTCAGTCGGCGGCGGCCTGCCCGGTCTCGAAGCGGGTGACCTTCCCGCCCTCGACGGTGAACCGCCAGTCGGTCCGCATCGACCCCCAGGTGTCGTTGGTGTAGGTGGCGACGAGCGCGAGCCCGTCCTCCTCCTCGCTCTCCACCTCCATCCGCCCGTTCGAGGAGAACACCTCCCGCTCGGTCCACTCGTCCGGGTCCCGCTCCGACCCGTCGTCGGACATGGTCGCCCCGGGGGCGAGGGCGGCGTGGAAGGCGTCCCGGTCGTTGGCGTTCAGGGCGGTCACGAAGGCCCGCACGGCGGGCTCGGTGAGCTGGTCCACGGGAATCGTCATGCCCCACCCGTACCCGCCGCACCGCCCGCTCCCCCGCTCCGGCGCCCCCGGATGGGCCAGTCGGGCGAGCCCGCACCGGCAATCCGGCCGTTCGGCGGACGCCCCGGGCAGTATGCGAGGGAGCAAGCCCGCCTTCCCCGCTGGAGGAGCGATGTCCGAGCAGGACCGGATCGTCAGGCTGTACGCGAAGGGGGCCCCGGTCGGGGTCCAGGACGGGAGGCTGGTCGGCTTCCTGGTCGACGAGCACCGCACCGCCGAGTGGGCGGTCGGCGAGGCCGACGGCGGCTTCCGCCTCACCGTCAAGGGCACCGAGGACCGCGTCACCGCCCCGGGCACCGACCGCGCCCCCGCCCTGGTCCGCCCCGACGACTCCGCCGCCTCGGTCTGGCGCCTCCAGCGCGTCACCCCCGAGGGCCCGGCCACCGTCACCGGTCTCGCCGACCTCGCCACCGGCACCTACGTCATCTCCCAGAACGGCCTCGCCCTCGGCCGCGACCTCTTCGAGGACCCCTCCCCCGCCCCGAAGCCCATCGTCGTCCGCACCGACGACCGCGCACCCCACTGGAGGGTGGAGATCCTGGTCTGAGAAACCGGCCCGCCGCAGGAGGACGGCCCCCGCGCCCCTTCGGGAGCGCGGGGGCCGTCGGCGGGTTCCGGGCGGGCCTTCCGCTTCAGGCCCGGTGACCGTTCACCCCCGTCCTCCCCTTTCGAACATTTTTGCCCCTCTTTGCATCCCTCGTCTCCCGGCAGTGCGCCTATCCGAGGGATTGGCTGCCTTGTCCGGGGCGGCGGACCGTTCACATAGTTGCTGTCAGAGGTGACGACAGAACTTTCCAGTGGGGGAAACCGATGGCGCTCCGGGAGTCCGGCCGCGGAACGCGCGACATCCGCGCGGCGGCCGACACTGCCACGCTGAGGGCTTCGGCACGTGGCGCGGAGGAGTGTTCCGTCCGCGCGGACGTGATCCAGAACCTCATCCCCAGCCCCCTCCGCTAAGTCCCGCTCCGGCGCGGGCCGGAGGGCTTCGGCGCCCGTGTGAGGGCCGCCGGCCGGCGTCCGCGCCGCCGCCCCTCCGCCGAGCGCGCCGACGGCGTCCGCCCCTCTTCTCCCGGCCCGGCCCCGCCCGGCCGTGGAGCGCGCCGCCGTACCGACGCCTTTCCGCGGTCCGACCCGTCGGCCCGCGACGTCAGGATGCGTACGTCCACGCACGGCGCGGGCCGCTCGCGCCCCGGTGACGGCAGACCGAACCGCCGGACCGGCGCCCTCCTCCCTCTTCCCCTCCACCGCCCACACGGAGAACACTCGTGAAGAGCAGTACGTCAGCCGTAGCCATCGTCGGGGCCGGTCCTCGTGGACTCTCGGTCCTCGAACGCCTCATCGCCCAGGAGCGGAAGTCCCCGTCCGCGGGCCGCATCACGGTCCACGTCGTCGACCCGTATCCGCCGGGACCCGGCCGTGTGTGGCGCACCGACCAGTCCCGGGACCTGCTGATGAACACCGTGGCCTCCCAGGTCACCGTGTTCTCCGACGCCAGCGTGAATCTGGTGGGCCCGGTCGAGGACGGCCCCAGTCTCCACGAATGGGCCCTGGACGTGGCGGCCGGCACGGTCCCCGTCCCCGAGGACGCCCTCGCGGAGGCCCGCCGCCTCGGCCCGGACGCCTACCCCAGCCGCGCGTTCTACGGGCACTACCTGGACTGGGTGTTCCGGACGCTGGTCGCCCAGGCGCCCGGGCACCTGGAGATCCGGGTCCACCGGGAGACCGCGGTCGCGCTGGACGACGAGTCCGGTGCGCACGGCGGACCCCAGACGCTGCTGCTCGCCGGCGGCGCCCGGCTCTCGGGACTGGACGCGGTGGTGCTGGCGCAGGGCCACGTCCCGGTCCGGGTCACCACCCAGGAGCAGCGGCTCGGCGCCTTCGCCGCCGAACACGGCCTGGTGTACCTCGAACCGGCCAACCCCGCCGACACGGACCACTCCCGGATCGGCCCGGGCGAGCGCGTCGTGCTGCGCGGCCTCGGCCTCAACTTCTTCGATCACATGGCCCTGCTGACCGTCGGGCGGGGCGGCTCGTTCGAACGCGTCGACGGGCAGCTGGTCTACCGCCCGTCCGGGCGGGAGCCGCGCATCCTCGCCGGCTCCCGGCGCGGCGTCCCGTACCACGCCCGCGGCGAGAACGAGAAGGGCGCCTACGGCCGGTACCACCCGCGGCTGCTGACGGCGGAGAAGGCGGACGAACTGCGCGCACGCGCCGCCGAGGGCGAGTGGATCCGGTTCGGCACCCACCTGTGGCCCCTGATCGCCACGGAGGTGGAGAGCGTGTACTACGCCGCCCTGCTGGCCGACCGGGTCGACGCGGCCGGAGTGACGGCCTTCACCGACCGCTTCCTGCGGACCGCGGACTCGGCGGCGGCCAGGGACCGGCTGCTCGACGAGGCGGGCGTCGCTCCCGCCGAACGCTGGGACTGGGACCGGATCGCCGAGCCGTACCGGGACGAGGAGTTCGCCACCGCCGAGGACTTCCGCGCCTGGCTGCTGGCGTATCTGCGCCAGGACGTGGCCGCGGCCCGGGAGGGCAACGTCAGCGGTCCGCTCAAGGCGGCCCTCGACGTGCTGCGCGACCTGCGCAACGAGATCCGGCTCGCGGTCGACCACGGCGGACTGGAGGCGAACTCCCACCGGGACGAGCTGGAACACTGGTACACCCCGCTCAACGCCTTCCTGTCGATCGGCCCGCCCACGTCCAGGATCGAGGAGCTCGTCGCGCTCGTCGAGGCCGGCACCGTCGAGATCGTCGGCCCGGGCATGACCGTCGAAGCGGTCACGGACGGCGGCGCCGCCTTCGAGGTGCGCTCCCGCCGGACACCGGGGCCGCGGCACCGGGCCGGCGCGCTGATCGAGGCCCGGCTGCCCGAGCCGGACCTGCGCCGCACCGACGACCCGCTGATGCGCCACCTCCTGGCGACCGGGCAGTACGTGCCCTACCGGATCCCCGGCGAGTGCGGCAGCGAGTACGAGACCGGCGGCGTCTCGGTCTCGGGCCGGCCGTTCCACCCGCGCGACGCCGAGGGCCGCGCCCATCCGCGCCGCTTCGTGCACGGCGTGCCGACCGAATCGGTGCACTGGGTCACCGCGGCCGGCATCCGGCCGGGCGTCGGCTCGGTCACCGTGGAGGACTCCGACGCGATCGCCGCCGCCGTGCTGACCCTGCTGGCGGACGGCGTCCGCTCCGACACCGAGGCGGACGCGGCATGAGCGACCACGACATCGACGCGGGACTGCTCTCCCCGGTACGGGCCGGCACCCCGGTGGAAGCGGCCACCGGGGACCGGGCGTGGCTGCAGGCGATGCTCGACGCCGAAGCGGCCCTGGCCAGGGCCCAGGCCCGGCTGGGCACGCTGCCCGCCTCCGCCGCCGCGGCGATCAGCGCCGCCGCGCGCGCCGAGCGGCTGGACGTCCGGGCCCTGGCCCTGGCCGCCCGGGAGACCGCCAACCCGGTGGTCGGCCTGGTGCAGGCGTTCACGGCCGTGGTCGCCGCCGACGACCCGGCGGCCGCCGAGTACGTCCACCGCGGCTCCACCAGCCAGGACATCCTCGACACGGGGAGCATGCTCGTCGCCGCCCGGGCGCTGCGGCTGCTCCTCGCCGACCTGCGCCGCACGGCCGATGCCCTGGCCGGCCTCGCCCGGGAGCACCGCGACACCCCGATGGCCGGCCGCACCCTCACCCTGCACGCCGTGCCCACCACCTTCGGCCTCAAGGCGGCGGGCTGGCACCGGCTGGTGCTGGAGTCCGCCGAGCGGCTGGAGCGGGTCCTGGCCCACGGGCTGCCGGTGGCGCTCGGCGGCGCCGCCGGCACGCTGGCCGGATACCTGGAGTACGCGAAGGTCGACGGCGGCGTCCCCGACGACGGGCTCGGGGACTACCTCGACCGGCTCACCGATGCCTACGCGGAGGAGACCGGGCTGGCCCGGCCCGTCCTCCCGTGGCACGCGCTGCGCACCCCGATCGCCGACCTGGCCGCCGCGCTGGCCCACACCGCGGCGGCGCTCGGGAAACTCGCCGTGGACGTGCAGGTCCTGGCGCGCACCGAGGTGGCGGAGGCCTGTGAGCCCGCGCCGGCCGGTCGCGGGGCGTCGTCCGCCATGCCGCACAAGCGCAACCCCGTGCTCGCGACGCTGATCCGCTCCGCCGCGCTGCAGGTCCCCGTGCTGGCGGCCGGCCTGACCCAGTGCCTGACCACCGAGGACGAGCGGTCCGGGGGCGCCTGGCACGCCGAGTGGTCGCTCCTGCGCGAGTGCCTCCGGCTGGCGGGCGGCGCCGCCCACACCGCGGTGGAACTGGCCGAGGGGCTGACCGTCCGGCCGGAACGCATGCGCGCCAACCTCGACATGACGGGCAGTCAGGTCGTCACGGAGCGGATCGCCGCCGTCCTCGCGCCGCGGATCGGCAAGGCGACCGCCCGCCGGTGTCTCACCCGGGCCTCCGTCCTGGCCGACGGCGAGGACCGTCCGCTGGCCGAGATCCTCTCCGAACTGCCCGAGCTGAAGGGGGTATTCGCCGACGGCGAACTCGCCCTCCTGCTGGAACCCGCCGGCTACACCGGGGCCGCGGGGCTGCTCGTCGACCGCGCCCTCGGAGTGCCTCCGCGCGGCGCCGGAGGTCCGCGGACCAGCCCGTCCGCACACGAGTGAGCGCCCCCGCCGGTCTCCCGGCCGCCCCTTCCGAGAAAGGCACGAACCCTGTGACCGACCACCCGCACGGCCCGCGGCCGCGGCCGGATCTGGACGCCCTGTCCGCCCACCGCCCCGGCAAGCCGGACTACGCCGGCTCCTTCGTCCTGTCCGCCAACGAGAACCCCTATCCGCCGCTGCCCGGCGTGCTGGAGACCGCGGTCGCCGCGGCGGGCGCCTTCAACCGCTACCCCGACATGGCCGTCGGCGAGCTCACCGCGGAGCTCGCGCGGCACTTCGGCGTCCCCGCCGAGCACATCGCCACCGGCCCCGGCTCGGTCGGCGTCGCCCAGTCCCTGGTGCTCGCCACGGCCGGCGAGGGCGACGAGGTCCTCTTCGCCTGGCGCTCCTTCGAGGCGTACCCGGTCATCACCCGGATCGCCGGTGCCACCCCCGTCTCCGTCCCGCTCACCGCCGACGGGGACCACGACCTCGACGCCATGCTCGCCGCGGTCACCGACCGCACCCGGGTGATCTTCGTCTGCAACCCCAACAACCCGACCGGCGCCGCCCTGCGCCGCGCCGAGCTGGTCCGCTTCCTGGACGCCGTCCCCGCGCGCGTCCTGGTCGTCCTGGACGAGGCGTACCGCGAGTTCGTCCGCGACGCCGACGTGCCCGACGGCGTCGCGCTGTACCGCGACCGCCCCAACGTCTGCGTGCTGCGCACCTTCTCCAAGGCGTACGGCCTGGCCGGGCTGCGGATCGGCTTCGCGATCGCGCACGAGCCGGTCGCCGCCGCGCTGCGCAAGACGGCCGTCCCGTTCGGCGTCAGCCAGCTCGCGCAGGACGCCGCCGTCGCCTCGCTGCGGGCCGAGGACGCGCTGCTGGAGCGGGTGGAGGTCCTGGTCGGCGAGCGCGCGCGGGTCACCGCCGCGCTGCGCGGGCAGGGCTGGACCGTCGCCGACTCCGAGGCCAACTTCGTCTGGCTGCGGCTCGGCGACCGGAGCCTCGACTTCGCCGCGGCATGCGCCGAGGCCGGCGTGGTGGTCCGCCCGTTCGCGGGCGAGGGCGTCCGCGTCTCGATCGGCGCGCCGCAGGGCAACGACGTCTTCCTGGCGACCGCCGAGGCGTTCCGCAAGCAGCTCTGACGGGGGCGCGGGCGGGGGCGGGCGGCACGGCCGCTCGTCCCCGCC